>JBOFXA010000031.1:0-23057 GCA_051653845.1 Spiroplasma sp.
TAATTTCTCTAATTTATTTAAAGTACCAATATATAATTCATTCTGAAAAACAACAAGATCATTTGCACCAAAACTAAGATTTCTTTTAATTACTTCTTTTATTTCATCATTAGTATTAATTGTAAATAATGAACCATTACTTAAACAAATATATAATTTATTATTAAATTCAATTAAATAATCTACTCGTCCTTCTATTGACTCAATCATTTCACCATCAATATCTCCTTCACCATCAATATTTATTGTATAAATCATAGTGGTATCACGAAGAATACTTGACGTTACAAAATATAAATGATTGTTAAAAGTTTTTAAATTCAGAACAACATCACGTACAAAATTTAATACTTTACTAAATTCACCCTTACTATCCATCGTCATTAAACGATTGTCACCTTTCAATGATGAAACAATAAAATATAATTTATTATTAAATACTTCCAAAGATTTTATAAACTCAAAATCATTAAGTTTATAAATTTTTTTAATTTCACCATTAGATTTCATCTCTAACAATTCATTAGTATTTGCTAAATAAAAAGCACCATTAAATTCTTTCATTACCATAATATTCTTGTCAGTTTCATCTTCATTTTTTACTGGTATCTGAGTAACTTTACCATCAGAATTCATTTTAGCTAAATAACCCTTCAGCGTACCAATATATAATTCACCATCATATTTAGCTAAAGATAAAATAGTTTCTTTTTGTTTTTCTAATTCAACTAATTGATAATCATTACTACTTAAATTTTTATTTGCTACAATTTCTGTATTAGGTTTTGCTGATGACATAAAAGAGCTAGTTAGAACAGCCAAAAAATCTAACATAGATAAAAAACTTTTCATAATTATCCACCTTCTCTATTTCATTCAAAATTTATTAAAATTAGTAAATGTAATAAAATGGCAAAAAATATTTATTAAATTTGTTTACTATAGTTAATAAAAATACAAGAAAAATAATCCCTTTAAACCCCTCCTTATTTAATAATAAAGTCTTACTTTAAATTATAAACTTATTTTAAAACAAGAAAAGGTTATATTAAAAAAAAATTATGAAAAAATGATAGCTTTTTAAAAAGCTATCATTTTTTTAGTAAACATTCTAGACAAATGTAATAATCACCATTTTAGCATTATCACCAATTCTCGGATTAATTTTAATTAATCTAGTATAACCACCATTACGGTCTTTATATCTTTCTGCAATCGTTGTGAACAATGTTTCAACCACAATATCTTTGTTGCTATCTTTAGTAGTAATTTTACGTAATTTAGCAATCGCCATTCTTCTTGAATGAAGGTCACCACGTTTTGCTAGTGTTACTAATGGTTCAATAAAACTTTGTAGTTTCTTACCAGTATCTTTAGTTACAACTAATTTACCATGTAAAATTAATTGACTAGATAAATCACGTAATTGACCATACTGCTTAGTAGTAGTATAACCCTTATCATTAATATATGACATTGGTACCTCCTTTATTTGCCTTCATTTTTATATTCATCAACAATATTTTCTAATGATTTTTCTTTTCATTTATCAAAATTATTTATAAAATTATTAATAGCATTATCAATTACTTCTTGCTTGATATCAAAAACTTCTAAAACTCCTTTGATAATTTCTGCTAATGATTTATTTCCTAAATTTTCCATATCTTTTAGTTCAATTAATTTTTTATGGTAGAAATCACCTAAATGCTTACATCCTTCACGTTTCAAACAATTATATGCACGAACAGATAATTTCAATTCTTCTACTACTAAATTTAATATTTTATTTTCTTTATCATCAGACAAAGCAATTACTTCAAAATTTCTTACTTCATCATTTAAGTTAATAAATAATTCTAAATGACTAAAAAATATTTTTGCTGCAATTGCAATAGCATTAGATGGACTAATAGCACCATTAGTTTGTACAGCTAACAATAATTTTTCATAATCAACACCTTTAATAGTTTTGGTAATTGGTTCAATTTTATAAGTTACTTTTGTTACTGGAGAAAAATTAGCATCAATTGCAATAATTCCCATACTGTTTCCAACTAATTTTTTAGTTGCTTCAAAACTAGCATAGCCACGAGATTTCTTAACCAAAAACTCAACGTCCAAATTAATATTACGATTAGTTGTATGACAAATAACTAAATTTTTGTTTACTACTTCAACTCCAGTTGGACAAACAATATCTCCTGCAGTTACTGTATCTTCACCTTTAACATTTAAAGTTAAATTATCAACTTTACTATCAGTTAAAGTATTGCTGTTAAATGTTAAGACAATATTCTTAACATTTAAAATGATTTCTGAAACATTTTCAACAACACCTGTAATTGTACTAAATTCATGACTAACACCATTAATTTTAATACCATAAATAGCAACACCAGGAATTGATGATAAAAGTGCTCTTCTTAAAGCGTTCCCTAAAGTAGTGGCAAAACCACGCTCTAATTGACTAACATTAAATTCCATATAATTTTCATTAGGGTCTTCTTGATTTAAAAGAAATTTTGGTTTTAAAAATTGATTCATTTTTCTATTCACCTATAATTTATTTTCTTGGTTTTTTAGGTGGTCTACAACCATTATGTGGTAATGGTGTTACATCACTTAATTCATGTAACTCAAAATTTAACGCTTGTAAACTACGAATTGCTGGTTCTCTTCCTGGTCCTGTACCGTTAACATAAATTGACAAAATTTTAACTCCATGTTCCATAGCGGCTTTCCCTGCAGCTTCAGTTGCTTTTTGTGCTGCATGAGGAGTTGATTTTCTTGTTCCTTTAAAGCCAACTGCACCAGCACTTGATCAAGCAATAACATTCCCATTAATATCAGTGATTGTTATGATTGTATTGTTGAAAGTTGCTTTGATGTAAGCTTTAGCTTTAAGAAAATTAGGATTAACTTTAATTTTCTTTTTTGTTGTTGATTTATTAATCATATTAATTTTCTCCTTTTATTATCCTTATCCTTATGTTGCTTTCTTCTTATTAGCTACAGTTTTTCTTGGACCTTTACAAGTTCTAGCATTAGTTTTAGTTGACTGACCATGTACTGGTAATCCTTTTCTATGTCTAATGCCACGATAGCAACCAATTTCCATTAAACGTTTAATGTTTAAAGAAACTTCTCTTCGTAATTCTCCTTCAGTTTTATAATTTTTTTCAATTTCTAAACTAATGGCACTAATTTGCTTTTCTGTTAATTCAGAAATTTTTGTTGTTGGATTGATATTTAAACCAGATAAAATCTTAATAGCATTACTTCTACCAATTCCATAAACTCTTGTTAGTCCAATATCAGAATGCAAGTTTCCTGGAATGTTTACTTGACCAATTCTTTTACTAGTAATATTCATATTTGACATATAATCCTCCTAATTATCCTTGACGTTGCTTGTGCTTTGCATTTTCACAAATAACCATATTACGATTTTTGCGTTTAATTATTTGACATTTATCACAAATTTTCTTTACTGACGCTTGTACTTTCATAATTGTATTATCTCCTAATTATTTGTTTTCATTGTTAAAGTTTGACGGTTTATTAGCTTTATGACGAAAAATAATTCTACCTTTTGTTAAATCATAAGTTGATAGTTCAACTGTAACAAAATCTCCTTTAAGAATTCGAATGTGGTTCAAACGAATTTTTCCAGAAGGAGTTGCATCAATAATAGTATCAAAATTCTTTAATAAAACTTTAAATTTTGTATTTGGTAAAATTTCTATTACTTGAGCTTCACATAAAATAGTATTTGGCTTATTTCTTTCAAAACTATTTGTTGCACTATTAGTACTTTTAGTTTTTCTTTTTTGACTTTGCAATTTTCTTTTTGCCATTAAATACCTCACTAAATATATCATAAATTAACAATTTTTTAAAGTAGCTGCACTAACTTAATGGATATATGCTAGATTACAATTACTTTAGATAATTAATTTTTAAATAATTGATTAAATAATCGATAATATCTCACAACCATCATTTGTTACAAGTAAAGTGTGTTCAAAATGAGCGGTTGGTTTTTTGTCTGTAGCTACAACAGTTCACTGATCATCTAAAACTCTAATTTTTGAAGAGGAAGTAGTGACCATTGGTTCAACACAAATGGTCATTCCAGCATGTAGTTTGACACCAGTATTTATAATGCCAACATTAGGGATTGCTGGGTCTTCATGAAGGGATTTACCAATACCATGACCAGTATATGATGTTGGTAAATAAAAGCCTTGATTTTCCACATAAGTTTGAATTACTGCACTAATATCACCAATTCTTACTCCTGGCTTAATCATTTTAATTGCTTTTTTTAATGCTTCTTTGGTAATGTTAATGATCTTTTCTTGTTCTTTTGTTGGTTGACCAACACACATTGTAAATGCTGCATCACTATGATAGCCATTTATGGCTGCTCCAGCATCAACTTTAACTAGATCATTAAGTTTAAAAGGGACATCATTAGGAATTCCATGAATTAACTGCTCATTCACTGAAACACAAATTGCTGCTGGAAATCCATGATAATTAAGAAATGATGGTGTAGCTCCATGTTTTTTAATTATTTGTCTTGCTTTTAAATCAAGCATTTTTCCTGTTGTTCCAACCTTTATTAATTTTGCTAATTCTTGATGAATAATTGCAACAATTCTACCAGCTTTTCTCATGTTAGCTATTTCAGATTGACTTTTAATACTAATCATAAATTAACTAACCTCTCATTAAATTAATAATTCTTTTTAATTGCTGGTGAATCATCTCATTCTCTTGATTAGCATCTAGTACTTGTAAAATCCCCTGATTTTTAAAGTAAGCTACTAAAGGTTGAGTTGATTCATTATATTCATTTAACCGATAAATAATTTTCTCTTGAGTACTATCATCTATTCTTTGAATTAATGGTGTTTTGTCTTTGTTACAAAGATTATCAACTTTTGGTGGTAAAAAAATTTTATTGTAAGTTGTTTTACAGACTGAACAAATCAATCTTGCTAATAAACGGTCAACAACTGTTTTTTCATTAATACTTAGATATAAAACTAAATCAATCTTACAATTGTTCTTTTGAAGAACAGTTTCTAAAAATTTAACCTGACCAATTGTTCTAGGATAACCATCCAAAATAAAGTTATCTTTAATTTTAGTGATTTTACTATCAACAATGTTGTTCATAATATCATCAGGAACATACTTGCCTTGATTAATGTATTTTTTTGCTAA
This sequence comes from Spiroplasma sp., assembly GCA_051653845.1. Taxonomy (GTDB): domain Bacteria; phylum Bacillota_I; class Bacilli_A; order Mycoplasmatales; family VBWQ01; genus Spiroplasma_D. The sequence continues at coordinate 5,239 of JBOFXA010000031.1, forward strand.
CAAACCAATTTCTGACTGTAAAGTAATTTCATCTCTTAATAAATCACCTGTTGAAAGGTGAATAAAATGATATTGTTCAACCAAAAATGTTGATTGAGTGCCCTTACCAGAACCTGGAGGTCCTAAAATAATTACATTCATAAGTCTTTTTTTCCTTTTTTATCTTAAATTGCTCAATTGCAATTGAGCAATTTAAGATCATAAATGTTCATTAGAAACTTTTTGTTCTTTATAATTTAAGAATGAATGTTGAGTAATTCTTCCTTTAATTTGCTTTGCAGTATCTAATGCTACTCCAACCATAATAATTAACCCTGTACCACCAATAGCTAATGATGAAGGTAGGTTAGCAAACTTAGAAATCAAGAATGGTAGAACTGCAACAAATGTTAAGAAAGTTGCACCAACTGTACTCAAACGATTTAGCATTCTTTTAATGTATACTTCTGTTTCTTTGCCAGGCTTAACTCCTGGAATATAAGTTCCTGCTTTTTGAAAATTTTGTGCCATTTGTTCAGGATTAATTTGAACATGAGCATATAAATAAGTAAATAAAATTGTTAAAACAGCAAAGATACTAATTCCTACTCACGATTGTAAGGACAAATAATTTTGGGTAAAATTTGCAAACCCACTATTTGGATTAGTACTTTGAATAATTTGAGCAATTGTCATTGGAGCAGTAATTAAAGCTGAAGAGAATATAACAGGAATAACTCCAGCTGAATTAATTTTTAAAGGTAAATAAGAAGACTTATCACCTTTTAATGTTAACCCGCTTCCTGACTGTTGAATTGGAATATGTCTTTCAGATTCATTAAAGAATACAACAATCAAGATAATAAGTAAGAATGCAACTAAATACAATGCAAATCTTAATGCTCCTTGAAAAATAACAGCATTATTTGAATCTGGTGCTACTCAATATTTAAAAGTAGCAGTTAAATTAAATGGTAAATTAGCAGCAATACCGCCAAAAATAATTAATGAAATTCCATTCCCAATCCCACGATTAGTAATTTGATCTGCCATCCATAATGATAACATAGTTCCTGCTAAAAGAATCATTGGTACTAAAAAATAATAAAAAGTTGCTGGACCAACTCCAGATCCACTTGATCAATCAACAGAAATAATTCCTTGTGATTGTAAACCTAAAATTGTTGCAAACCCTTGCATAATAGCAAATGGAACAGTTAGAATTCGATTCATTAATTCTAACTTACGTTTCCCTTTTTCTCCTGATTTTGCTCATCTTGATAAAGTTGGTACAACATCTGTTGACAGCAACTGAACAATAATTGAAGCAGTAATATAAGGAGAAACACCAAGTGCAAAGATTGAAAAGCGATTAATTGCTCCTCCCCCAAGCATAGCAATTAGATTAAAAAATTCTAATCCACTATTGTTACTACTATTTAAATTTGCATTTAAATGCACACCTGGAGCAGTAATAAAAGAACCAACTCGAAATATTATTAACACAAAAATAGAAAATAATATTCTAATGATAACTTCTTTATACTGCTTTGTTAGTTCACGAGCGGTTTTAAACACCTAAATCACCTCAGCTTTTCCTCCAGTTTTCTCAATTGCTTCTTTTGCAACAATTGAAAATTTATGTGCTTGAATATTTTTAGCTGTTGATAAAGTTCCCTTACCAAGAACTTTAATTTGATGTTTTTTATTCTTAATAATTTTTAATTTATACAATATCTCTGGTGTGATACTTGTTTCTTTAATATTGTTAATTTGATCTAAGTTAATAATATTATAAGTTATTTTTGTTGGATTTGTAAATCCTCTTTTTGAAATGCGACGATATAAAGGAGTTTGTCCTCCTTCAAATCCTGGTCTAACTCCTCCACCAGTTCTAGCGTTTTGACCTTTAGTACCTTTACCTGCAGTTTTACCTATTCCAGAAGAAGTTCCTCTTCCTTTTCTTTTAGGTTTTTTTCTTGAAAAAGGAGTCGGTTTTAATTCATGTAATTTTACTTCCATTGTAATATCCTCCTATTTTCTAACTTCACAACCAGCTACTAGAATAGCTTTTCTTTTGTTTTTATTCTTGAAAAATTCTTCAGATTTCAGTGCAGCCAAACCATGAATTGTTGCTCTTGCTAAGTTAATTTTATTATTTGAACCTAATGATTTACAATAAATATTTTGAATTCCTGCAAGTTCAATAACATCTCTTGCACTTCCTCCAGCTTTTACTCCAATACCTTCTTTAGCAGGCTTTAATAAAATTTTACTTGCACAATAAGCACCCTCTCCATGATGATAAATTGAATGATCTTTATTAATTGCTACTTCCTTTAGATTATTATGTGCTGCAGCAATTGCTTTTTTAATTGCATCATTAACTTCATTTGCTTTAGCAACAGCAACACCAACAGTACCTTTTTTGTTACCAACAACTACTAGTGCAGAAAATCTTAATCTTCTTCCTCCAGTAGTTACTTTGTTAATTCTTCTAATTCAAATAACTTTTTCTATAAATTCACTTTGTTCTTTAGTCTTACGAAAATCTCGTCTTGTTCTATTTGGTCGATCTTTGTTAATTCCTCTATCTGGCTGTGAGCGGAATATTTTTTTAGCACTAGTGCTTTTTTCATTGCTTATGCTATCAACAGCAATACTCTTTGTTGTTATTGATGATGATTCTTGCTTTGCTTTTGATGAATCTGATGAAGTTGTAATTTTTAAATTTTCTTTTTCATTTTCTAAATTCATTTAAACTTTCTCCTTTAAAATTCTAATCCGCTATTTCTTGCTGCTTCAGCAAATTCCTTAACCTTGCCATGATATAAATTTCCACCACGATCGAACACTACTTGTTTGATTTTCTTTTCAATTGCTAGTTTAGCAATTTCATGACCTAGTTTTCTTGCTGCTTCAATATTTTTCTTTGATTTTAAATCTTTAAAAATTAAAGATGATAAACCAATAATAGTTTTTTGATTGCTATCGTCAATAATTTGGGCATAAAGACTATTATTTGATTTAAAAAGACTTAAACGTGGTCTATTTTTAGAACCAACAATTTTTTTACGAATTCGTAAATGACGAATTTTACGAGCTTCTTTTCTATTAAACATATCCTAATCTCCTTAATCATTGCTAATAAGTCTATTTAGACTTACCAGCTGATTTTCCTTCCTTACGACGAATAATTTCATCTTTATACTTAATTCCTTTACCTTTATAAGGTTCAGGAGTTCTAAATTGACGAATTTGAGCAGCAACTTGACCTACTAATTGCTTATCAATCCCACTAACTTCTAAGATAGTTGGTTTTGGAGCAACAATTGTAATTCCTTTAGGAATTTGATACTTAATTGGGTGAGAATATCCTAAACTAAGATTTAGGACATCTGCTTGAACATTAGCACGGTAACCAACACCATTAATTTCTAAATGCTTAGTAAACCCTTTAGAAATTCCAATTAACATACCATTAATCAATGAGTTAATAGTTCCATGCAATTGTTTATTTTGTTTACTATTATTTGGTCTTTCAGTGCTAATAGTCTTTTTTTCTTGATCAATAATAATTTTAATTTCTTTTGGTAAGAATTTATTTAAATTCCCCTTACTTCCAGCAACATTTAAAAAGTTATTTTCATCTAATTTAACTTCAATTCCATTTGGGATTATTAGAATACGATTACCAATTCTTGACATATCTTACTCCTTATCAAACATAAGCAAGAACTTCACCACCAAGGCCCTGTTCTTTTGCTTTTTTATTTGTCATAATTCCCTTTGAAGTTGAAATAATTGCAATACCATAACCATTTAAAACACTTGGTAGAAACTTAGCTTGAGCATACACTCTTAATCCTGGCGTTGAGATACGTTTTAAACCAAGAATATTTTTACCATTATTTCCTAGTAAAATTTTTAAAATTGGTTTTTTTGGATTTGATTTATTAACAGTATATTCTCTAATATAGCCATTTTCTTGCAAAATATCAGCAATTTTAACTAATTGCTTTGATGAGGGCACACTAACATTATGATGCTTACTTTTATCTGAAGTTTTAGTAGCATTACGAATTATTGTTAATAAATTACTTATTGGATCATTTAACATTTAACATACCTCCTTTTTTATCATGAAGCTTTTCTTAAGCCTGGGATTTGTCCCTTATATGCTAATTCTCTAAAGCACAGACGACAAAGCATAAACTTACGAATTACTGCATGTGGACGACCACATTTTTGACAACGTGTATAAGCTCTAGTACTGTATTTTGCTTTTCTTTGTTGTTTTTCTTTTAAAGCTGTCTTTGCCATACTTTAAGCCTCCTGTTTTACCTTTCTTTTGAAAGGAAACCCAAATTTTTCTAGTAATAATGTTGCTGCTTGTTTGTCTTTTGTTGAAGTAATGATTGTTACTTCTAAACCACGAATTTTTTCTACATCTTCATAATTAATTTCTGGGAAAATAATTTGTTCTTTAATTCCAAAAGTATAGTTACCATTCTTATCAAAAGCATTTCTTGATAAACCTTGAAAATCACGAACTCTTGGTAGAGCTATAGAAACTAATTTATCAAAGAAATCCATCATTTTTTGACCTCTTAAAGTCACCTTACAACCAATTGGCATTCCCTCACGAAGTTTGAATCCAGCAATTGATTTTTTAGCTTTAGTAATCACAGGTTTTTGACCTGTGATTTTAGTTAGTTCAACTACTGTTTTATCTAACATTTTTGGTGTACCAACAGCATCCCCAACTCCAATATTCACAACAATTTTTTCAATCTTAGGTACTTGCATAATTGATGAGTAATTTAATTCTTTCTGCAATTGGTGAACAATTGTCTTATTGTATTTTTCTTGTAAACGATTCATAACTAATTGTCCTCCTTAATTAATTTGCTTCAGATCCAGATTTACGATAAATGCGAATCTTCTTATCATTTTTAAATATGTACCCAAGTTTAGAAACTTTTTTATCTTTTGCTTGCTTTCCATCAATAATCATCACATTAGAAATATGGATTGGTGCAGGAATATCAATAATTCCACCCTCTTGATTTTCTTGTGTTGGCTTTTGATGTTTTTTCATTGTAATTCCTTCAAGAACAACACGATTCTTTTCTTTTAAAACTTTAATGATTGGTGCAATAGTTCCTTTATGCTTTCCAGCAATAACTTTTACTTTATCGCCTTTTTTTAGTTTTGTATCAAGAATTTTAATTGCTTTAGTTTTCTTATTTAACGCCATATTAATTCTTTCCTTTAAACAATTTCTTCTGCTAGAGAAGCAATCTTAGCATATCCACGATCTTTTACTTCTCTTGCTAAAACACCAAATACTCTTGTTCCTCTTGGTGTCTTATCTTCTTTAATAACTACTGCTGCATTATCATCAAATTTTACACAACTGCCATCACTTCTCTTAACACCAAATTTAGTACGAACAATAACTGCTTTTATAATTTGCCCTTTTTTAACCATTGAATTTGGTGTTACAGCTTTTGCTGAACAAACAACAACATCGCCAATGTTGGCAGTTTTTTTATTACTTCCACCTAAAACTCTAATTACCATTGCTTCTTTAATCCCAGTGTTATCAGCAATATTAATTCACGATAAATTTTGTAACATATTAATCGTTTGATTCCTTTACTTTTTTTACTGTTGAATCAACAATTGGTGCTTTTGCTTTAATAATTTTTAATAAACGAAAGCGCTTTAAAGCTGATAGGGGACGAGTTTCAATAATTTTAACCAAGTCACCAACTTGTGCTTGATTAAGTTCATCATGAGTATGATATTTTTTTGTTGATTTAAAACGTTTGTTATAAATCGGATGAGTTTTAGCTGTTTCAACACTAACAGTGATAGTCTTATCATTTTTATTAGAAACTACTGTTCCAATAAAAGTTTTATGTTTTTTTAACATAATATTACTATTTGTCATTGTTATTTCCCTCCTTTGGAGTTGAATCTGTTGTTATTTTCTTGTTTTCTGGATTTGATGGATCTTTTTTTTCAACATCTTCTTTATTAGTTTCTTTTTCTAATTTTTTGTTTTTTTTAAGTGTTTTCTTTTCTTCTTTTTTTGAAGACTTACTTTCTTTTTTAACTTCTGGTTCAGGTAGTGTCATTTTTTTAATGTTTATTGGTTTGATATCTTCACCTTTTAAACTTCTACTTTGTAATTCAGTTTTAATTCGAGCAATATCTTTACGTAGTTGACTAATCATATGCGGTGCATCTAATTTACCAATTGCTTTTTGAATTCTTAAAGCAAACAATTGCGCACGAAGTTGTTCTTCATGTTCTTGCAACTCATTTGTTGATTTAGATTTAATTACTTGCATTTCCATTGCTTTCACCTAACTCTTGCTTAATTGCTTTCTTTTCTTCTTTGATAATAATTTTACATTTAATTGGTAATTTATGCATAGCCAAACGTAAAGCTTCTTTAGCCATTTCCTTATTTGGATAGTCAACTTCAAACATTACTGTACCTTTCTTAACAACAGCAACTCAATGATCAATTGAACCTTTTCCAGAACCCATTCTTACTTCAGCTGGTTTTCTAGTAATTGGTAGCTGAGGAAAAATTCTAATTCAAACTTTTCCACCACGTTTCATATATCTTGTCATTGCAATTCTAGCTGCTTCAATTTGTCTTTCAGTAATGTAACTACCTTCTTCAGCACGTAAACCTAGAGAACCAAAATCAACATTTTTACATCCTTTTGCTTTTCCTTCATAACTTAAACGATGAACAGCAGGATATTTATATCTTTTTGGAATTGCCATCTTACTTAGCCTCCCTACGACGATTTACTGCTTGACTATTAGAATTTCTACGAGTTCTTGGATTGAAATTAGTTTCTCTTAGTAGTTTTTCACCAGGCAAAATTTCACCTTTATAAACTCAAACTTTAATACCAATTTTCCCTGAAACAGTGTTTGCTTCTGATGTAGCAAAATCAATATTACTTCTTAAAGTTGCTAAAGGTACACTACCTTCAGAATAACCTTCAGTTCGTGCCATATCTGCACCACCTAGTCTTCCTGAAACTTTTGTTTTAATCCCTTTAGCTCCCGCTCTTAAAGATTTACGGATTGCTAATTTTTGTACTGCACGATGAGACATACGATTTTCAATTTGTTGAGCAATTGAATTTGCTAGTATTTGAGCATCTAAATCAGGATTAGCAATTTCAACAACATTAATCTTGATATCCATCTTGCGATTTTTAATAGTTTTTTGTACTAATTTTGTTAATACTTCAAGGTTAGCAGCAGCTTGACCTAAAACTGATCCAACACGAACACAGTGAATAAATAGAGTAATTTGTGTCTTTGTTCTTTCAATTTCAATCTTTGAAACACCAGAAGTTTTTAAGCGATTAAGTAAAACTTTACGAATCTTATCATCTTCTAAGATTCATTTTGCCATTTCTTGATCATTTGTGGCATATCAACGTGATTGTCAATCTTTGTTTATACCATATCTTAAAGCATTTGGACTAACTTTATGACCCATATTTTCCTCCTATTTTTCATCACTAACAATAATAGTTACATTACTTGATCTTTTTAAAATCTGAAATGCTCTACCATGTGCTCGTGGGCGATATCTTTTTAATGTTGGATCTTCATTGACATAAATTTGTTTGATTCTTAATTTATCTGCTTCCATTCCGTGATTATTTGTTGCATTAGCAATAGCTGAATTTAACAAAGTACTAATTGGTTTTGCAGCTTTTTTTGGTTCATGAGCTAAAATGGTAATTGCCTTAACAACAGTTTGATTACGAATTAAGTCAACAACTAAACGTACTTTTCTTGGACTCATTCTTAACTTATATAGTTTTGCTTTTGCTTCCATAACTTAACTCCTATTTCTTTTTCTTATCGTTACCATGGCCACCAAATTTTCTTGTTGGTGAGAATTCACCTAATTTGTGTCCAACCATATCTTCAGTAACATAAACTGGTAAGTGAGTTTTTCCGTTGTAAACTCCAAAAGTATGACCAACAAATTCAGGAAAAATTGTTGAACGACGTGATCAAGTTTTAATAATTTGTTTTTTCTTTGCTTTATTTAGTTCTTCTACTTTTTTGATTAAACTTTCGTCAGCAAAAGGACCTTTTTTTAATGATCTAGCCATAATTTATTCTCCTTTATTTTTTCTTGGCAGCATGTCTAGTTCTTACAATGAACTTATTTGATGCTTTTTTCTTATCACGAGTTTTCAATCCTAAGGCAGGTTTGCCTCATGGAGTTACTGGAGATTTTCTTCCAATTGGAGCTTTTCCTTCACCACCACCATGAGGGTGATCATTAGGATTCATAACACTACCACGAACAGTAGGTCTAACCCCTTTTCAACGGTTTCTTCCAGCCTTACCAATATTTACTAAATTAACATCTTCATTCCCAACAACACCAATTGTTGCTCTGCAAATACTTAATACTTTTCTTACTTCTCCAGAAGCCATTTTTAGTAAAGTATACTTACCTTCTTCATCTCTTCCTAAAATTTGTAAACTTGTTCCTGCACTTCTTGCTAATTGTCCACCTTTATTTGGTTTCAATTCCACATTGTGAACAAATGTACCTTGCGGAATTTTTGCTAAAGGTAAACAGTTACCAATAAGAATATCTACTTTAATATTTTCATTATCACCAGAACTACTGATAATTTTTTGTCCTACTTTAATTCCTTTTGGTGCTAAAATATAACGCTTTTCACCATCTTGATAGTTAACAAGACAAATATTAGCATTACGATTTGGATCGTATTCAATAGTTTTAATAATTCCAATGATATCGTCTTTATTTCTTTTAAAATCAATAATACGATATTTTCTTTTATGACCACTACCTTGATGTCTTACAGTAATTTTTCCTTGATTATTTCTTCCTGACTTACCAACTAATGTTGTCAATAAAGTCTTTTCTGGTTTGTTAGTAGTAAGGGTACTTTTATAATCAAGTACTGTCATATTTCTTTGGCCATTAGTAATTGGATTTTTTATTTTAATTGCCATGTTCTACTCCTTTATAAACCCTATTTATCTTGACTTTCATCATTGAAAAGACTTAATTGTTCACCAGCAACTAATTTAATGATTGCTTTCTTAACAGCAGAAGTCTTACCAACAAATCTACCAACTGCTTTAGTTTTTGGTTTATTATTGATAATACTTACTTTTTCTACTTTAACTTCAAAAATTTGTTCAAAAGCTTTTTTGATATGAGTTTTATTGGCTTTGCGATTAACAGAAAATGTATAAATACCATTTGCCATTTGAGCATAAGTTTTTTCTGATAAAACCGGACCTTTAATTACTTCACTTAAATGCATTATCCTAAAGCCTCCTCAATATTCTTAACTGCTGCTTGTGTTAGTAAAACTTTTTTAGCATTTAACAAGTCATAAATATTAATACTTTTAGCACTAATACTTTGTGTTCTTACTAAATTTCTAGCTGATTTAATTACTGCATCATGATTTTCTCAATCACTAATAATCAAAGTTTTGTTATTTGTTAATTCTAAATTTGTTAGAATTTCTAGCATTGATTTTGTTGAAGGTTTTTCAAACTTTAACTCATCAATAACAATAATATTTTTATTTTGTAACTTAGCTGCTAAAGCTGATTTTAAAGCTAACTTACGAACTTTTTTGTTCAATTTAATAAGATAATTTTTTTCAGTAGTTGGACCAAACACAATCCCTCCACCTTTTCATTGTGGCGCACGAATTGATCCTTGTCTAGCATTCCCAGTTCCTTTTTGTTTTCAAGGTTTTCTTCCCCCACCTGAAACTTCAGCACGAGTCTTAGTTTTGTGAGTACCCTGTCTTTTTGTTGCATTGTAACTTAATAAACTATCAAATTGAGCTTGTTGATTAGGAGTAACTGCTCAAACTTTTTGGTTTAATGTTAACTCACTAACTTTCTTTCCAGTACTATCTACGACATTAATTTTCATAATTTCCTCCATACTACTCAGCTTCAACACTTTCACTAGCATTATTGCTGCTATTTGCTCATTGATGTAAGTTAGCTGGTGCAATAGATTTAGGATTCTTAACTGCTTCTTTAATTATAAGAAATCCTTTTTTTGGTCCTGGAACTGATCCTTTAACTAATAAGTAATTTTCTTCAACCTTAATTACCTCTAAATTACTAATTGTTCTTCTAACATTACCCATTTGTCCTGGCATTGGTTGAGCTTTAAAAACACGATTGGCATTAATTGATCCAGTTGAACCCATTTGACGATGTAATCCTGAACCATGTGCCATTGGTCCTCTAGATTGATTAAATCTCTTAATTCTTCCTTGAAAACCTTTACCTTTTGAAATCCCTGTAACATCAACAAATTCTCCGGCTTTAAAAATATCATTTGCATTAATAATGTCTCCAACATTAAAGCCTGTCATATTACAAATTTCTCTTATGAAGCGCTTAGGTTGACTATCAATTTTTTTAAAATGACCTGCAACAGCTTTATTAGTTAAATTCAAACGTAAATCAAATGTTGAAAGTTGTAAACTATTGTATTTTTCTTTTCCAACAGTCTTAACTTGACTAACAAGATTAGGTTGAATTTCAATAACTGTAACAGGAACTAGTTGTCCATTGCTTAAAAACAACTGTGACATTCCTAGCTTTTTTCCTAAGATTCCTTTCATTTCTTCCTCCTTGAAGATTTAAATAACTATCCTTTTTTTATTTTATTTTTTGTTTTTTTAGAGTGCTGTCTAACAGTATCTTGATTTTTTGATTGAAGCATTAAAGAAACACTTACGCTACTTGGTAACTTAATTCCATTTAAAGCATTTAATGCTTTTTGTGATAATTTAGCAACAATAATTCTTTTATGAATTCTTCTTTCAAATTGTTCACGAGAATCTTTATGCTTATGTGGTGAACGTAAGATTGTATAAATTTCTTTATGTGTTGGTAAAGGAATTGGACCAGACATCTCAACACTTTCTTCTTTTAAAGTCTTAATAAACTTTTTTACAATATTATCAAGTGCTTCTTGATCATATCCTACTATGCGAATTTTTACGTGATCTTCAATGATAGCCATTGATTGTTTTCCTCCTTATTAGAACAAAATCATAAATTTCTTTAAATCAAATTTATGATACATATATCAAAGTTAGTATAAACGTTGTTACTAACTTAAATTATTAAAGAACAATACAAGGTTTATCTATTATTTACTTAATTAGTTATACAACTAGTATCAGTGTATCAAAAAAGATATAAAAACAACCATGCCTAGTAAGTATAACATATAAATTATTAAGAAAGGAAGAGCAAAAAGCAAATTTTTTATTATTTTATAAAAAAATAATTTTTAGAAAAAAGTGCCATTTTTCTAAAAATTATTAATACATTTTTTGGAATATTAACATTGTTTCCTTTGAAATACTTTTTACAGGTTTATTTTTAACTTTAGAAGTAATATTAGGAATTGTCTTTATTGGTATATTACGCTTAAAATTTGATACCAATAAATAGTCATTAAAATAATTTAATAATTCAATAGTAATCTGATCAAATGGTATTTCAATATTTGACACTCTTCTATTTCCTAAAGTAAAAACAACATATCCTTGATTTTTTAAAATTATATTAATATTTTGTAGCGCTATAGAAAAGTCGTATATAAAACTAATTACTTTATTAAATGAATTATTATTTATAAATTTTTGCGATAATTTAAAAAAAGTTGGTGAGACTTTACTTAAATAATCTTTTTTTTCTATTAAATTTTCTAATTTTCCACCTAAACTATCAGTATCAATTTTTGAAAAATTATACTCATAATCACTATTATTAAACTTATCTAACCATAATAATGGTAAAACTGAAAATTGTCCATAAGAAATTGTTGTTTTATTATCACCATATGGAGGTGAAGTTATAATCAAATCAATTGATTTTTCTTTTATAAAATTATTAACTCTATTTACATCTTCATTCAATAAAGTAACTTTTATCTTATTAGAAATATTTAATTCAGTTTTTACTGCATTAACTATTTGAAAAAAATAATCAATAAATTTTAGAAAAATTAACTTAGAATCAATTTTTTTAATATTTTCTGCTTTTTTTATATGCAATTTTGAAGTTGAATTTCGATCATTTGAAAATTCCTTTGCAATATTTATGAATGCAAGTTCTAAAAATTTTTCATAATAAAAATTATATGAATAAAGAATAAATCTAATTCTACTTAATTCTACTATTACATCTTTTTTATATCATTTATCAATTTTATTAAAAAGATGTTCTTTTTCTAATTTGATACTTCTATATTTCTTTTCAAAATTTTCTGCATCTTTTTTGACTAAATCATCATCAAAAGTACTATAAAAAAATTTATTTCTATTTAAAATATATGAATAAGGATTTAAATCATTTCCAAATATTGAATCAATATCTAATTTAACGGCTAAATCAATAATAGTGCCACTGCCCATAAAAGGATCACAAATACTTTTAACATTTAAATTTTTAGTAAAAAAATCTAAAATTTCAAGTTGCATATCAGATACCATCTTAGCAGGATATTTAAATAAACGTTCTAATTTTGTTTTTTGTCTAGATGAAAAATCTCAGTAATTTGGTGGTTTATTCAAAATAAAATCATTTAAAATTTGATTAAAATTTTCTGCCATATAATTCACCCTAAACTGATATAATATTTTTAATTATAATCAAATTATTTAAAAATACCAGGACTATAACCATTTTGTAAAAATTCTGATTAAATCAAGAACAATAGATTCTTCAATTTTATCATTAGGTTTATGAATATGATTATTTATTTTTTTAACTAAACTTTCTACAGAATCTAATTTAATTTGATTTGTTCTTTCTCTAAAATCTTGAGATAATTTTTCTACTAAAAAATAATGATTATACATTAATATTCTTAATAAACCACCCAGAGATTTAAAACCACCTGATTTTTCGTGTTGACATATATTAATAACTTTATTCAAATCATTTTCATCATCAAAAAAATCATAAATTTTATAAATAAATAAAATTTCACAATAAACTCGAACCACAGCATAAAAAGAGATACTAAAATTTATTATGTAATCCTTTTGAGAAAGCATTCGTTGTAACTCACTTATACAGTACATCAATTGCCTATAGTAAGAATTTGATTTATTTAATACTGACATAGCTTTTTTTAATTGTTCTAGTAATTCATCTTCTATAGTAATAGTAGTAATTTTAGGAATTAAAGCAATAACTGGTTCTTTAGACTCATTCGCTAATATCTTAACCTGTTCATTTATATTATTAAGTTCATTATCACTTTTCAATGAATTAAGTATATTTATAATTTTATTTTTAATAGTACCAAATATTTCATCAAGAATTATTTTATATTTTTGATATTGACCAAATAGGTCATCGGTTATACTAGTTCGCGATTCATTAAAAATAAGATTAGTTTCTTGAACAGCAGTATATCCTAATGAATTTCTAAATCCATAACTGCCCCTTTGTCTAAGAGCTAAACGCTGTAAATCAAGTCCCAATATTTCATCCGTTAAAACTAACATTTCATTATTATAAAATAAATTAAGCGCTTCAGTTCCTTTAGTTCCCTTAAATAAAGGAAATTCTAAAAACATGTTTTTTTTCTTATTAAATATTTTTTTATCTATTGATAAATACTTTCCATTAATCTTACCTTGAAAATCACTAATTGATGATCTAATTTCTCATAATTCTTTTTTTCCACTAAAATCTAATTCTATCATTATTTTACCTTTTAAATAAGAAAATAAAACAATATGTGTTACAAAATCATAATGAGGTTTTATATCATTAAGTCTATCAATAAAATTAACTGTTTTTGTTAATTTTCCATTATTCACAAATTTTACTACAAAATCACTCCTAATTGTAATATACAATAAATCACGCATTATTTTTTTTAAATCAAAACTATTATGTATATCTCTAATAATTAATTGTGTACCACTATTTTCACTAAATTTAAATTGATTAAGGGTTTTAAAAATTAACTCTCTTATCCTTTTATCTGGATTTTTATATATAATACTTCAATCAATTTCCTTATTAAGAAAATAATCCTTTTCATAATTAGCAGAATTAATTTTTAAATAATTTCCTAATTTTATTGTTGAATATGCTCCTGAACCATACATTCCAGTAGTAATTCGTCCCAAAGGAGTTTTAACATTAATAATTTTCTGCGATTTTCCTACAAGCTTAAAGGAATTAAAACCACTTTCAGTAAAACCATAACCTTCATCTATAACTCTTACTTCAGATATTTTCCCATTTTCATAAATAAACTTTACTAAAACTTCAGTTGAATCTTCATCAAATCCATTTTTTATTAATTCTAATATTGCATGACTATTTGATACTATATTTCTACTAGCAATATTTTTAAGTATTCCAACTGTTACATCCATTCTATCATCTAAATTTAACATATTCATTTCTGACTCTTCATATTTTTTCCCCATTTATACCAATACCTTTCAATTACTTATATACTTATTTATAAATCTTATATAAGCAATTTTACTAAATTTTAGATATTTAATCTACTTCATCTAAAACAACAATATTGCAATATTTTAAGTTAATAATTATAATATAAGACTTAATTAAAAAGTACATTCTTAGGTATTCAACTTTAAAAAGATGAAAATGAAAAATAAAAATATTTGGTGAAAATTCTTTAGAACAAGGAAATGGAAATCAAACCAAAAAAGTTAATCAAAAAAAATTAAAGAAAAATATTAAAAATCATGATTATGAAAATATGTCTAGAGTTGATAATGGAGCTTGTGAAACTTGATTTAGTTCTTTTAAGCAAGAAGTCATTTATTCAATTCCTAAAAAATTATTAAAGAAAAAAACTTTAATTTTAAGATAATAAAAATAATAAATTTTAGTATAATTAAAGATTATATGAGGTAAAGACATGCAAGAACAACAAAAATACATTATTGTTAAAGGTGCAAGAGAACATAATCTAAAAAACATCAACATCAATATTCCCAAAAATCAACTAGTAGTCATCACTGGAGTTTCAGGAAGTGGCAAGTCTTCTTTAGCTTTTAATACAATTTATGCTGAAGGTAGAAGAAGATATGTTGAATCACTTTCAGCATATGCTAGACAATTTTTAGGCAACAGTGAAAAACCTGATGTTGACTCAATTGATGGGTTGTCACCAGCAATTTCAATTGATCAAAAAACAACAAGCAATAATCCTCGTTCAACTGTTGGTACAGTAACAGAAATCTATGATTACTTACGTTTATTATATGCAAGAGTAGGAACTCCTTATTGTAAAAATGGTCATGGTATTATTAGTAATCAAACATTAAAAGAAATGATTAAGCAAATTCAAACATTAAAAGATGAAACAAAAATTGAAATTTTAGCACCAATTGTTACTAGCAAAAAAGGAACTCATCAAGATTTACTAACACAATTAAAAAAAGCAAATTTTTTACGTGTTAAAATTGATAATAAAATTTACACCTTAGATCAAGAAATCAATTTAAATAAAAATACTAGACATGATATTGATATTGTTATTGATAGAATTGTTTTTAAAAATGATGACTTAACAATTTCAAGACTTCATGATGCTTTAGAAGTAGCATTAGAACATAGTAATGGTCTAGTAAAAGTAGCAATTAATAATCTTAATGATACATGATTATTCTCACAAAAATATGCTTGTAAAATTTGTGGGTTTTCTTTACCTGATTTAGAACCACGGATATTTTCTTTCAACGCACCAGCTGGTGCATGTCTTGAATGTAAAGGAGTAGGGATACGATTAGAAGTTGATGAAGAACTAATTATGCCCGACATGAATCTATCTATCAATCAAGGTGGGATTGAGTATTATAAAAATATCGTCAACACTACTAATTTAGAATGACAAAAATTAAAAATTCTATGTCACCATTATTTAATTGATATGAATATGGCATTAAATAAACTAACAAAAGAACAAATACAAACTATTATGCGTGGTAGTAAAGAACCAATTACTTATAGTCTAACTTCAGTTAATGGTAGAAAATATCCTAATCATGATTATATTGAAGGAGTAGCAACTTTAATTGAAAGACGTTATATTGAAACAACAAGTGATTTTTGAAGAGAATACTACCGTAAGTTTATGGCACAAAAAACTTGTTTGACATGTAATGGCTCAAGATTAAATCAAGATGTTTTAAGTGTTAAAATTCAAACAAGATTAAAAGATAAAAAGAAACTACTAAATATTAGTGAACTAACAAAATTAGATATTGAAGAATCTTTAGAAGCAATTACTAATATTCACTTAACAGTTCATCAAGAAGAAATTGCTAAATTAGTTTTAGTTGAAATTAAAAAACGTTTAAACTTTCTAATTAATGTTGGATTGAATTATCTTAACCTAGCAAGAAATGCTCAAACTCTTTCTGGAGGAGAAGCACAAAGAATTAGATTAGCAACCCAAATCGGAGCACAACTAACTGGAGTATTATATGTTCTAGATGAACCTTCAATTGGTCTACATCAAAGAGATAATAATAAGTTAATTAATACTTTAAAAGCAATGCGTGATTTAGGAACAACTTTACTAGTAGTAGAACATGATGAAGATACTATGCTAGCAGCAGATTGATTAATTGATATTGGTCCAAAAGCCGGAATTTATGGTGGTAAAGTTGTTGCTGAAGGTAGCCCTGAACAAATAATGGAGAACCCAAAATCAATTACTGGACAATATTTAGTTGGTACTAAGTATATTGAACTGCCAAAAACTAGAAGAAGTGGAAATGGCAATATTTTAGAAATCAAAAATGCTACAGCTAATAATCTAAATAAACTAAATGCTAAATTTCCTTTAGGCAAATTCATTTGCATCACTGGTGTTTCAGGAAGTGGCAAATCTACTTTAATTAATGAAATTTTATATACTGACTTACATAAAATTCTAACTAAAAAAAATCAAAAACCTAATAGTGATATTAAAGGATATGAAAACGTTGATAAAATAATCGCTATTTCCCAAGAACCAATTGGTAGAACACCAAGAAGTAACCCAGCAACTTATACTTCTGTTTTTGATGATATTAGAGATTTATTCGCTAATAGTCCTGAATCTAAAATTCGTGGCTATACTAAAAGTCGCTTTTCTTTCAATATTGCTGGTGGTAGATGTGAAAGATGTAATGGTGATGGAGTAATTAAAATCTCAATGCATTTCTTACCTGATGTTTACGTCACTTGTGAAATTTGTGAAGGAAAACGCTATAATAATGAAACCTTACAAGTTAAATATAAAAGTAAAAATATTTATGATATCTTAGAAATGCCTGTTGAAATAGCATTAGAATTTTTTGCCAACCATCCAAAAATTCACAAAAAACTAACAATTTTAAATGAAGTAGGATTAGGATATATTAAACTTGGTCAACAAGCAACTGAATTATCAGGAGGAGAAGCACAAAGAATTAAATTAGCTGCTTACTTACAAAAAAAAGCAACTGGTAAGACAATGTATATTCTTGATGAACCAACAACTGGCCTTCATATTGATGATATTAAAAAACTAATTAAAGTTTTAAATAAAATTGTTGACAATGGCGATACTGTCGTTGTTATTGAACATAACTTAGAAGTAATTAAAGTTGCTGACTATATAATTGATTTAGGTCCAGAAGGTGGCAAATATGGTGGAAAAATTATTGCTACAGGAACACCAGAACAAATAATGAACAATAAATATTCTTACA
>JBOFXA010000032.1:0-38725 GCA_051653845.1 Spiroplasma sp.
AATGTCAGTGGACTAAAACCTCAAAATTATTCTAACAAAAAAATAAGGTACTTGCAAATTAATTTGCAAGTACCTTACCTAGAATATTAGGTTTTAAAATTTTAAAATCTTTTTCTCAATTTCCTATAGAATCTCTATAGTTTTGTTTTCCAAAAATACTTTCATTTTTTTTGCTTATTGCAACATTTGTAGTTCCTAATAAATTACTATAAATCATATGTCCATTTTTTCCATTAAATATTTTAATAACTTTTTCTTGTTTCTTTTTATCAAAGTATTCTACTGTTGTTCTTAAAACTAAAAGATTATGTTTTTTATATTTATTTAATTCTTCTTTTGTTGCATTAATATTTCTAATTCAATGTGGCTTAAAATTGATTTTTTCATCAAATACTACTCCATAATAATTATTGATTTCTCATAAAGTATTATGCTTATCTTTGAAATAAGATTCATTATTACTTAAATCACGATTAACTTTTATTTTTTTTGCTTTTAATTTTTTTAATTCTTTTTCTAATTGTTCTTTTTCTTCTTTTTGTTCTTCTTTATTTTTTGTTTTTAATTGTTTTAGTTGTTGTTCTAGCTCTTTTATTTTTTCATCATTTTCAGTTTTTAACTCATAGTGTTGATTAACGGGCATTTGACTTGAGGTAATAGAACCTGAAAGTTTAGTATTAATTTTATAAGAAATAAATGGATAATGAAGATCACCTTGTAAATTTAATTGCTTGATTTTTAAATAATATTTTTCTTGATTTAAAACTTCAATGAATTTTGGGACATCAATTGTTTTGGGAACAGTTTCTTCAGAATTTTTTAATTTTATTTCTTTTGTTTCTTTATCAATCTTTAAACTAATAGGGATTCTAGATTCTATTGTTTCTTTTAAATTTTCTACTAGAGGTGGTAATATTTTGAAATTACTAATATTTTTATCTATTAATTTTTCTAAACGAACACCTAAATCAAAGCGTAAATTATTAGTTTTTCACTTAGTTAATATTTCTTTACAATGATTGTTATAGTCATCAAGTGTTAGATAATGTTTAGATAAACTACGTTTTAGATTAATAATATTAGCAGCATCAGTAGCAAAATTAACATAACTTGAAGAAATAAATTGTGTCAGTACCATAGCATCAACAGCATGATGAAATGGAGTTATTTCTCTTACTTTTTCATCTAACCCTCAAGGACTACCTTGTAGTCATATTCGTCTAAATCTTGAAGTTACTGATCCAAGGATTGCTTGGACTTTAGTTGATACAATTTCTCCTGTATTTTTTTCTCAATTTTTAAATTCAGCTTTTAATCAATTAGTAACATAACGAGTTATATATCTAGTATCATTTAGATTTCTTGAAGCAAAGTCATTAATCATTTCTTCATCTAGATTTTTAATTAGCAGATATTCATATTTTTTAGCAGAAAGTTTATTTTTAATACTATTACAAAAATTTATATATGATGTTAAATGGTCTTTGTTATTAAATAATCATTGTAATGGAGTTTGATTTGTTTTTTCTTGATTAGCTTTTGAACAAACTAAAACTAAATTATTTAAAGAATCATCAGATATTTTTGATTGAGGAATAATGTGATCAATTTGTAAGTTATTTTTTGAATTAAATTCTTCTAGGGTTATATCATGATGATTTTGACAATAAATACATTTTTGATTTTGTTGGTCTCATAAACGATATTTTAGAACATTGGTTTTGTTAGGATTGATGTTATTATTTTCTAACTCTTTTTCAATTATTAATTTTGCATCAGCATTTAATTCATTATTTTTTTTAATTTCTTTTCGTTGTTTAAATGATTTTGCTAAATCTCTAGCAACTTCAACATTTATTACTTGAAAGTAATTATATTTTTCATGTAAGGCTTTAATAATTTTTCTTGCTTGATTAACAGCACGGAAAACAACAGCATTCTTTTTTAAATCTGGATCTTCAATAGGCATAAATAATTCATTTTTAACATTAAAAGTAAACATTTTTGATTCATTTATTTTATTAAAGTCAGCTTGAAAATTTCCATAAGAAGTGCCTTGTTCATTAAAGGCATTTATTGCTTCTTGCATATATTTGAATGAAGCATTAGAAGTGCTTGTGCTAATAATAGAAGGTAATTGTAAAAATTTATTTTCAATTTCTTTTTCGTTAATGTTAATTTTATTAGTATTAAAAAATTTTATTAATTCATTTTTACGTCTTTGTGGTGTAAGATTTTGATGAAGAATTTTACCAATTTTATTAAACATATGACTTGATAAATTATTGAAATCAATATTCTCAAATTCAGTTGGTAGTATTTCTCTCATTAATTTTAAGTAACCAAAATTAACTTTTAATTCTTTTCAAGCTTTATTACTAGTGAATAAATCTTCTTTATTATTAGTATTTTCTTTAATTATTTTTTTAATTCTATTTTTATCAGGTATTTCTCCTAAAATAATCTCACTAAAAATAATGTTTGCAATTTTTTTAGTTTTTTGAATATCTAAAGATTTAACAGTAAAAGTAGAAAAATCTGAAATAAAACGAAAAAGTTCAAAGGTTAATGAACAACGATAACCTCGTTTTTCTTGACGATAAAAAGTACAATTCCCTTCAGTTTCTAAAAATGATTGGAAAAGACGATGTTTGGGCATTTTTTCTTTCCATAATTGATAATTTTTCTTATCTTTTGGCCCAGGTCCAACTTCAAAATCTCTTTGTCTTAAAATAATATCATTTATAATAGTATTACGGTTTTTTTCAGATAATTGCGGGTAATATTTTTCTTGATTTACTAATATTAGTTCTAATTCTTTTTTATATTCTTGACGAGCAAATAAATAACGATAATTAGCAGTGCTTTTTCCTTGTGCTTCTTCTTTAGAATCTACTATTTTTTCTGATTTTTTAATTTTATTGTGTATTAGACCTAAAGTTGCTTCATTCTCAGGATTTTTAAAATCAGAATTAGTCAAAATTGCATGAGCAATTGTTTGATATTGTTTAACGATTATTTCAGCTTTATCAATTGATTCACTTAATTTACTTTTTTTATTTTCTTTTTCTTCATTATTAAAGGAAAATTTATCATTATATCCACGATGATTAGCAATATTAATTAAAGCTACTGTTAATTCGCTTGGAGTTAGTTTTTTAGTTAATCCTTTTACTCTAATAACATAAGGATTAAAATATTTAGTATCATCATATTGAATGTTATTAGTAATTTTAAAAGTGTTAAAGAAATCAGTAATTTCTTGTTTTGAAATAATATTATTTTGTTCTAAAAATAATTTTAATTGATTTATTCTTTGTTTTCTTCTGCGATTTAATCTTCTAGTACTACGAAAGATTCTTCTTTGCTCTGCATTAGTTGTTCCATCAGTTGGATCTTCTGAGCAATCAAATAGTCTTACGCCAAAATCATCAATATAATATTTTTCTTTATCTTGAGCCATAACTGCTCATCCTACTGAAGAAATTCCTAAATCAAGGCCTAAATAATATTTTTTTTCATTCATAGAGTTTTCCTCCTATAATTTTATTTCAGTTTAATTAATTATATTAATTTCTTTTTCAATTTAAAAGAGGTAAGTAGAATTACTTACCTCTTTTAGACAGGTTCTATAACGGATACCTTACCGCTCAGGGACTAAAACCTTTATCTTACTCCACTGACATTTTTGTGTAAAAGCCTTTGCCATACAAAGACATATTTAATATTATCAAAAATAAATTAAGTTGTAAATATTTTATTTACTAATTATTAAGTAAAATTTTTGGGATTTTATAATTTTAAATTATTAAGAAATTATTTTTAAAAAATAGCTACAGAATTATAAAGCAAAGAAAAATCAACATTAGAAAAAATAATATTGATTACTATTATTTTTTAAAGTAAAATTAAAATTTTAGCAATCTTTAAAATAAATAAGTTTACTTTATATTTTTTATAAGAATATTTGGTATATAATTTTGGTATATAATATTAAAAAATATCTTTATTATATAGGAGCTTAAGTAATTTTATATAATAAAATGGACTTTCTTTACTTAGTTTATTAAGTGGTATTTTATAGTGAAAGAAGAAATAATGAATATGAATTATGTTAGAGAAGATAACTTTGAAGAAGATGTAACTAAAAAACTAGTAGATTTAGGTTGAGAAAAAATTTCTGATATTCAAAGAGATGATTGAAGAGAAGTTTTTGATTTTTCTTTGCTGTTGCAACAAATTAAATTAATTAATAATATTGATGATCGAATTGCCAATTTAGCCATTAATAAAATTAAAAAAGTAAATGATACTTTCATAAATATGAATAAACAATGTTGAAAAATGTTAGTTGATGGTATTAAAGTTGATGATGAGAAAACAAAATTAACAAAAACAATTAAATTATTATCAGAAAATGTTAGTAAAAATAAATATCAAGTTGTAAGACAGTTAGCAATTTCTGATGGAGTAAAATTAAGAAAACCAGATATAATATTATATATTAATGGTTTGCCTGTTGTGGTTTTTGAATTAAAAGCTCCTTTAGCTAATCAAAGTCTTAAAGATGCTTTTGACCAAAATGAGTCATTAAAAAGAGACATTCCTAAATTATGGGCATTTAATGTTATGAACTTTTTATCTAATATGCTTGTTTCACGATATGGTTCAACTTTAGCAGGAATTAAAAAAATGCATAGAATTAATAATTTGAAGACAAGAAATGGTATTGATATTTTTGATTATTTATTTAATAAAACTGATTTTTATCAATTTATTAAAACTTTTTCTTTTTATTCAAATGAAAATAATAATTTTATTAAATATATGGCAGCACCTCATCAAATTGATGCAGTTAGAAAAACAATTGAAAAATTAAAAATTACAAGTAATAATCAGGGAGGAGTAGTTTGACATACTCAAGGGTCTGGTAAATCAGTTACAATGGTGATGTTAGCTAAGTTAATAATTGAAACAATAAATAATGCAACTATTATTGTTGTTACTGATAGAAACACTTTAGATGAGCAATTATTTACTAGATTTTTAAATGCTAAAGATTATTTATGAAATGAAGCGAAACAAATTAAAAGTAGAAAAGATTTAATTGAAAAACTTAGAAGTAAAAAACATTTTGATATTTATTTTTCAACAGTTCAAAAGTTCACAGAAGGAACAGGTATTTTGACAAATCGAGATGATGTTTTTATTTTAGTTGATGAAGCACATCGAACTCAAAATAATATTGATGAAGAAAAATTCCTTTCAAAAGAAACTGAAGAATTTATTTCAAAATTTGGTTTTGCTAGATGTATGCGAAATGCTTTTCCTAATGCCAAAATTGTAGGCTTTACTGGGACTCCTTTAATGAAAGCAGATAAAGATACTACACAAATTTTTGGTGATTATAATGATATTTATTCAATGAATGATGCAGTTAAGGATAATGCAATAGTACCAATTCATTATGAGATGAGAAAGGTTAAAATTAATTTAAATGAAGAATACTTACATGAAATGGATTTAATTCAAAAAGAATATATCAAGTCACTCAATTTAAATGATATATCTTCACAAGAAAAAATTGATGAATTATTAAAATCAGTAAATATTAAACAAGTATTAGAAGATGATAAAGTTATCAAAGCTAAAGCTAGAGATATCTTACAACATTTAAGAAAAAGATCTGCAGTTTTGCATGGAAAAGCAATAATAGTTGCTACTAGTCGTAAAGCAGCTTTTAAATACTATAAAGCATTTATTGAACTTGATTATTCACTTAAAGATAAAGTGATACTTGTCATTACTGAAAGTAATAAAGATAGTAAAGAAATGACATCAGCAATTGTGTCAAAACGAGATATTAATAAAGTAGCTAACAAATTTAGAGATGCCAAATCTGAATATAAAATTGCTATTGTAGTTGATATGTGACTAACAGGATTTGATGTTCCTGATTTAGATGTTCTTTATATTGATAAATTTATTAAGTGACATAATTTAATGCAAGCAATAGCTAGAGTTAATAGAACTTATGAAGATAAAAGTACTAGAAAAGTTAAAGAAAATGGCTTAATAGTTGATTATATTGGAATTTGAAGTTTTTTATTAAAAGCATTATCAAAATATGCCCCTGGTATTGAAAATACATTTGATTTTTCAATTGAAGATGTACATACAGTTAGAGACAAATTACTTGAACACTTTAAATCAATTAATGATTCTTATATTAAAGATTTATATACTTTTGATTCATTAAATCCAAAAGAACAATATAGATTTATTATTACAGCATATGAAAAATTATTAGAATTACCAGTAGAGCAAAAAAATAAATTTATTGGCTTAGCTAGAGAAACAAAAAGATTTTTTAAAATGTCTTATTCAGTTATTAGTCAAAAAGAATCTGTTATAGCTAAATGTATTGAAATTATAAATTCGTTTCTTTTAAAAAGTTTAGTTGAAACTGATGAAAACTTAGAAAATACAATTGAATTAATTAAAGCAGCAATTGCTAGAACTGTTGATTCAAAGACATCAGAAGTTTTTACTTCTGAAAGTAAAATTTCTAAAAATATTAATGAAACTGCATTAACTTTGACATCAGAAGCTAAAAATTTAAAAAAATCTTCGCCACTTGTAGCAATAGAATTCATGAAATATTCAATTAAAGCACAATTGCAAAATTTGCAAAATATTAGACCAGTTTTTGCTAAATATGCTTCTGATAAGTTGAGAAATATTATTGCTGAGTTGTCAAGAATAGAAGATGCTTTAACAGTTGTAGATAGATTAGAAGATTTAAATCAAGAAATAGTAAAAGAAGCAAATAAACCATTAGAATTTGAGTATCCCCAATTGCAAGTTTTTTATGAAATTGTTTCAAATGATGAGTTTTTGAAAAATAATCATAGTTCAGAAATTCTTAAAAAACTTATAGCAGAGATTATTGCTAGCATTAAAGAATGTGGAGTAGAACAATTTGAAAATAATCCTCAAGTTAAATCTAAAATTCAGACTAACTTAAAAAGTCTTTTAAGACAAAAATATGATTATCCTTTAGAACATTTACAAGACATATCAAACATTTTAGTAGAGCAGCTTACAAATCAAATTAAAATAAATAAGGATTTTTTTAGAAAGGATAATTAAAATGGCAGTTAAGATTACTGAAATTGAATCAAAACTTTGATCTGCAGCTAATACTTTAAGAGGTAATATGTCAGCAGAAGATTATATGCATATTATCTTAGGGATATTATCTTTAAAGTATATTTCTGATAGATATAATGTTGAAATAAAAGAAATTATTGCTAATGGATTAAGTGAAGAAGTGTTAAGTCCTGAAGACTTATATTATGGTTATAATACTTTTAAAGTTACAGAGAAGTCATCTTGAAAATATATTATGCAATTTGCTAATACACCAGAAATAGGTCAAAAATTAGATGAAGCTTTTTTAGAATTAGAAAAAGAAAATAAAATGTTGATTGGTATCTTTAATAAAGATTACAATAAAGAAGGATTAGATCAAATAAAACTTGGACAAGTAGTTAAAATTTTTTCTGATGAAGATTTTTCACAAAATGAAGAAGATCTTATTGGTAGAATTTATGAATATTTTTTAGGACACTTTTTTAAAGACCGTGGTCAAAAAGGTGGAGAATTTTATACTCCAGTATCAATTGTTAAATTAATGATTAGTGTCTTAAAACCAATGAAAGGCGAAATATATGATCCATGTTGTGGAACAGGTGGTATTTTAGTTCAATCAAAAGGTTATATCAAAGAACATCACGGAGATGTTTTGAAAATTATGGTATTTGGTCAAGAATATAATAATGTTACTTGAAAATTAGCTAAGTTAAATTTAGTTCTTAATGGGTTTCCTTTAGTAGATACAAATGGCAATGGTGTATTAGGTGAAACTTCTGCAGATAGTTTTACCAATGACCTACATAAAAATCAAAAATTTGATTTTATTATGGCTAATCCTCCTTTTAATGTTAAAAAATGAGGTCAAGAAGGTTTATTAGATGATCCTAGATGAAAATGAGGAGTTCCTCCACCAGGGAATGCTAATTATGCCTGACTTTCTCATATTATTTCTAAGCTAAAACTTAATGGTAGAGCAGCTGTTGTATTAGCAAATGGTTCATTATCTTCTTCACAAAAAGATGAACTTGAAATTAGAAGAGCTTTAATTGAAACAAATAAAGTTGATGCAATTATTGAATTGCCAGATAAACTTTTCTATACTACTGGAATTCCTGCTTCTATTTGATTTTTTAATAATAATAAGAAAACAGATAAAATATTAATGATTTCTGGTTCATCAATTGAAGGTAGAATGATTTCTAAAAAATTAAGAGAATTAAAAAGTAGTGATATTGATAGAATTGTTACTATTTTTGATAGACATGAAAATGCTGAAGATATTGTGGAAATTGGCTTTGCAAAATCAGTTACAAAAGATGAAATTATTGAAAATAATTTCTCTTTTGTTCCAGGAAGATATGTGGGTTCAAAAGAAGAAATAATAGATAAAGAACAAGTTAAAAAGGAAATTAAGGATTTAGCATCAGAAATTTCAAAATTAATGAAAGAATTTAATGAATTGACTCCAAAAGTAGAAGAGGCTATTCAAAAAGCACTAGACTATGAAGAAGACTAGTGCTTTTTTATTTTATTAGTAAATTAATTAGTTTAGATTTTAATTTTTTGATTGAGATTAAATTTTTTTCTAAATCAGATAATATTTCTGCAATAGTGGATGATTGATGTTTTGGTTGATTTAACTTAATTAGTTCTAATGATGAGTTATTAAGACCTTGCATTGTTGTTCCAGTTGAAAGATATTCTTTTTGATTTTTAAAATCATTAGATAGCATAAATCCTAGAATGTGATCTTGGAAGTTTGTTTGAAAATTAAAAAAGCCAGTTGAAAAAACTTCTTTTGGTTTTTCTTTAAAATATAATAGTTTGTTTTCTCCTTTTAGTTTAGAAAAAATAAATGAGTTAGTAATTGGTGAAATTTTTGCACGAGAAGGAATCTTTTTAGAAAGAAAAATAATTTTTTCATAATTTATTTCAAATTCTCCTATAGCATTTGTAGCGAAGTATTTAGTTTGTTCTTCATATGAACTAGACAAAGTTTTAATTATTGATTGGAAAGAAATTTGTTCTTTTGTTTTTGAATTATTGTACAAGGTAACTAATAATTTAATTAGTTTGTTCTTGATGTTTAATATTTTTGTTTCAACATTTTCTATTGGTTCAATAATATCAATTAAATTTTTCATATCTTTTTGAACAGTTTCAAAATTGTTAATTTTTACACAATTTGAATATTTTAAAAATAATTTTTCATTTGGTTCAATAATATCAATTATTTGTTGTTGCTCTATAAGAGAAGGTAAATTTATGTTTTCATTCATTAAATTTGGGCCATAAAAATGTTTTAAAACGGCTCCTGTTCCTTTTTGAGCAAAATTTTCTTTATTTTTGCATAAAAAATAAAATAAATATTTGTTCAATATTTTGCTGGGAATAGGTTTAATATTTAAAATTCCTCTATTACCCATTGCGTCAATATTTAATATAGATGTTACTCCTATAGTTCCAGATTTTGATCAGACAATTGTTCCTTTTTTAAAAATTTGTGAAGAATTTTTAGCTAATTTTATACCTTCTTCAGATAAATGAAATTTACTAGAATTTACATAAGAACCATGAATTAATTCTGAAACTTTAATTCATGGTATTCCATCTCTACTAAAAAAAATAGATTCATTTATTGGTGGATTTACGTAACCTTCAATATAATTAGAAACTTCTTTGAGTTTGTAAATAGCCATTATTGAACCTCCTTTGTATTATTTAATTTTACCCTATATAACAATAAATATGGGGGTGAAAAATGAGAGAATATTTAAATTATTTAAAAAGAAACAAATATTCTGAAAATACAATCAAAACATATGGAAGTATTTTGAATATTTATAGGAATGATTTTAAAAATATTAGGTTAATTAAAAAAAGACTTATTTATTATTTTAAAAATCCTAATACGGTCTGAACACATTACAATGTAATTTGTTCTTACTTAAAATGAACTAAAGATAAAAGGTTGGATTCCTTAAAAGAAATTAAATTACCTAAAATTCCAAAAAAATTTATGGTTGTTTTCACTAAAAAATTTTTATTAAACAAGACCGAAGTAAAAAATTCAGATAATTTAGAAACAATTAATAAAAAAATGTTAATTAAATTTTTATTTGAAACAGGTCTTCGCTCTTGTGAGTTAAAACAGATTATTTTAATAAATAAAAAAACAATAACAGTAATTGGCAAAGGTAATAAAATTCGTGAAGTGTTTCATAATTTTGAAACAACAAAAAAACTAAAAATTAAAAATGTTACAACAAAAACAATTCGATTATGAACAAAGGACATTCTTGGAAAAAAATATACACCTCATTCCATAAGAAGATCACATGCTACTCATTTGCTTCTAAAGGGAGCTAACCCAAAGATGGTGATGATGCAGTTAGGGCATGAAAAGATTGAAACAACATTTCGATATTTGCAATTATCAATTGAACAAAATAAAAAAATATATGACAAGTTCTATTAAATAGAACTTGTTTTTTCTTGTTTGATAATGGCTATTATTAAACTTGGTGAAATTGCAAAAATAAATATGTGCAAAAGAGTACTAGCAAAAGAAACTTCTAAATATGGTGAAGTACCATTTTATAAAATTGGTACATTAGGAAAAAAATCTGATTCTTTTATTACAAAAGAATTATTTAATTACTTAAAAAATAATTATAAATATCCAGAACTAGGAGATACATTAATTAGTTGCAGTGGAACAATAGGGAAAATTATAGAATTTAAGGGAGAAGATTCTTATTTTCAAGATAGTAATATAGTTTGATTATCAACATCAAAATTATTAAAAAAATATATATTTTATTGATTATCAAAAAATCCTTTTATGGCTACTCAAGGAGCCACAATAAAAAGACTTTATAATTCAAATATAGAGCATACCTATATTTTTGTACCTTCTTTAAAGGAACAACAAAAAATAATTGATATTATTGAACCTTTAGAAGAGTTAAAGAATAATTTAAATAAACAATTAGAATTATTTTCAAAATATTCCGAATTTATAATGACAGAATATAATATTTTAGAAAAAATGAATAAAAGATGTCAATTTTTAAAAGGTGAATCGGTAGCTAATTTTTCAAAAGGACAGACATTATTTTTAAATGTTGCTGCAGCAAATGGTAATTCCAATAAATATTGTGATAATACTCCAAATGTTTTTCCAAAAGATGTTACTCTTTCATTAGATGGTAATACAGGTCTTGTTAATAATAATTTATTAGGATTTAATGGTTATTTATATAAACTTAAATCAGAAGTTATCCCTAACTGACAAATATATTATTCACTTAAAAATAAGATTAATCAAAAAGTTATCAAGTTAAATGAAATAGGTACAACTATTAAGCATAGTTCAAATTCAAAGAAAGAATTGTTACTTTTAGATTTTAAACAAAAAAATATTTTAGAAAAAATTTTTTATTTTGAGATAAATTTGAAAAATCAAATAAATTTAATTGAAAAACAAATTAAAAAAATAATTTCTATTTTGATTAAATAGAAATTTATTTGAAAATGTAGTATTGCATATAATTAAGATGTAAGTATAGTTATAAAAGATAATAGTGTAAGGTTCTTCACATTCTCCTAATCTCATAATAGATTAGGAGTTTTTTACTATATAATTAGAAATTATAGTACTTTCTTTTATTGATTTATCTTTGATTTATTGACAATAATTAGATAAAATAAAGTAAATAATACTAATCAAAAGGATGAAATTTAATGGAACAAAAAGAACAAGCATTAGTTAATGGTAGAATTTTAAAAGAACAAGAAGAAAATCGCTATCAAAAATTGTTAAAGTTAGAAAAAGATAATTATAATGCTTATGGTCGTAAGTGAGTTAGAAATTATAATAGTTTAACTTTAATAAAAGAATTTGATAATAAGTCAAAAGAAGAGTTAGATAAAATTACTCAATCAGCAAGTAGTAATCAAATTAAAATTGCTGGTAGAATGATGACAAAAAGAATTATGGGTAAAAATTCAATCTTTGCTCACATACAAGATCAATATGGACGTTTTCAAATTTACTTAAATACAAATACATTAAATAGTAAAGAATTTAATTTATTTTCTGAGTATGGAGATATTGGTGATTTTTTTGGTGTTGAAGGAAAAATCATGCGAACAAAAACAGGTGAGTTAACAGTAAAAGTTTTTAAAGTTGTGATGTTAGCTAAAGCAATTAAACCACTACCAGATAAGTGACACGGAATTAAAAATGTTGAAGAACGTTATCGTAGACGTTATCTTGATTTAGTTATGAATCAAGATGTTAAGGAAATTTTTATTAAAAGAACAAAAATTATTAACAGTTTAAGAGAATTTTTAGACAAGCAAGGTTACTTAGAAGTTGAAACACCAATTTTACAAGATATTTATGGTGGAGCAGCAGCTAAACCATTTGTTACTTTTCATAATGCTTTAGATACTAATTTTTATTTAAGAATTGCTACAGAATTGCATTTAAAACGTTTGATTGTTGGTGGATTTGAAGGAGTTTATGAAATTGGACGTTTATTTAGAAATGAAGGAATTAGTCCAAAACATAATCCTGAATTTACAACAGTTGAAGTTTATATTGCCTATCAAGATATGAATTTTCTTTTAGACTTAACAGAAAATTGCATTAAATATATTATTAATAGTGTTAATAATAATTTAACTTTAGTTGAAGAAACTTTTAATGAACAAGGTGAATTAGAAAAAGTAACTTTAAATTTAACAAAGCCATGACAAAAAATTAAAATGTTAGATGCAATCAAAAATGTTAGTGATAAGAAATTTACTAAAGCTTTTAGTAAAATTTATCAATTAATTCAAAAATATGATGATAATCCTAATCTTAAAGAAGTAGCAAAACAAAAAGCAGAAGCTTATAAATTAGCTGTAAACTTAGCAAAAGAATATCAAATTAATATTGATAAGCATCATACTAGTGTTGGTCACATTATTAATTTATTTTTTGAACATTTTGTTGAAGCAACTTTAATTCAGCCAACATTTATTTATAGTTATCCTGTTGAAATTTCTCCTTTATCAAAATTAAGTGAAAATAGTTCTAATTTTACTGATCGTTTTGAATTATTTATTAATGGTAAAGAATATGCTAATGCTTATTCTGAGTTAAATAATCCAATTCAGCAATATCAACGTTTTCAAGAACAAATTATAGAAAAGGAAAAAGGAAATGAAGAAGCTGCTTCTGAATTAGATATTGATTATGTTGAAGCATTAGAATATGGTATGCCTCCAACTGCAGGATTAGGAATTGGCATTGATCGTTTAGTTATGTTAGTTACTGGTCAACATAGTATTAAAGATGTTTTATTTTTTCCACAATTAAAAATAAAAAAATAATCATATTTTTAGAATGGGTGTAATAAATGAAAAAAAAAGAATTGGTACAAACTTTACAAGAAATTAATTTAGTATTAGAAACAATAAAAAATAGTTTAGCAGTATTTTATGAATTAAGTGAATCAATTAATAAGCTTAATAATGATTTTAATCAACTTAATGAGCATTTTTCTCACTTAAGTAAAATTAATAATCAATTAAAAATTGCTTATAATCAAGGTGAAGAAAAGAATAAATTATTAGAAAAAGTTTTGAGCGAAATTCAATGAGCAAATAAAAGATTAGAAGAATAAATATATTTTTAATTAAAGAGGGCTTAAATGATAAATTCTAATCAGATAGAAAAAGAGAAAAAATATACAAAACTTTTAAATAATTTACTAGATATTAAAAGAGGAGATTCTTCAATTTTAACAAAAACATCTACAAAGAATTTTGATTTATTTGTTATGTTCAAAAATAATTTAGAGGCACTTAAAAAAATATTTGAAAATAAAACATTTATTTTAGAAATAACAACTGATTCTATAAGTAATTTGATTGAAGAATTAACAAAATTATTATTAAGTTATGAAACATATGAAGATAAGTTATTATTTGGACAAGAAGTAAAATCAATATGTGAGCAATATGATTTTCATTTAAAAAAAGTATTTGAGAACGGACTTATAATTGAAAAAGAAATAAAAGTAACTTTAGAAAATATTATTAGTAATCTACAAATTGAAAAACAACAATTTGTTAAAAAGTGAATGAAATATAAAAAAGAAATAAATGACGAAATTAATCAAAAAGGCATTTCCCCTCTTTATGTTGGAACTTGTTTTCTTAAGGGAACAAATTTAAATGAGTTTTATGCTTTTAATGGACCTTTATTTTTAAAAGAAATTAATATTGAAGTTTTAAAAAATAAAATAAAAATATTTAGTAATTCCAATTGAATTATTAATGAAAAATTAATTTTTTATTTAGAAAAAATGGGATATTTTGTATCAGATTCTATGAATTATGAAGAAAAAGATTTTTTAGAATTAATAAGAGATGTCTTGTCAAGTATTAAAGTAGAAGTTCCAACAGATATTTTGTTTTTTATCAAGAAGTTTACAAATTTTAAAAAAGAACAAATTAAGAATAAAAAAATTGAAATTAACCCTGGTCTGATTATGGGATGATTTAATCCAGAGGGTGGTTATTTAAGAAAATTAATGTGACAAATTATTGATAATGATGAAATTGAAAGTATCATTGATACTAATCCGAATAAGATAATTTATGAAAATAAAATTAAAAATGAATTAGAAAATAATTATGAAAAATTGATTAAAATTCAAAGTAGTAATTTTTCTCAAGATAGAGCGTTAGTTTCATCATTAGTACAAGACACTATTATCTGAGGGCCACCAGGAACAGGTAAATCACAAGTAATTGCTAATATTATTGCTAATATTTTGTATCAAAATAAAAGTGCTATTATTATGTCTCAAAAAATAGCTGCATTAAACGTTATAAAAAAAAGAATGGGCAAATTATCAAAATTTCTTCTTTTTTCTTTTGATTATAGACAAACAAAAAAAGAAGAATTTTATGAACAATTAAATGCTTTTTTATCAAAAGTAGAATATTCTAATTTTGAGCAATTTAATTATATTAAAAAGAACAATCCTTTGATTACAAATAAACAAATGAAAATTTTAAATATCATTCATAATCTAAAAGTTAAAGGTGAGTATGATAGCATAATTGAATCCTATAAATTATATGGTGATGATTATAAAAAAATGGAATCAATATCTTCATTAAACTTAAATTATGATTATCCTTTAATTGGTAAAAATAATGAAAAATCTTTTTTAGAAAATTTAGCAACATTAAATAATGTTAAAAAATATGGTTATATTTTTTGATGAAAATATAAAGATAAGTTTATTAAAGAATGTAAAGCAGCTTTTGAAATTGCTAGTGAAAATCAAATTAATGATTTAGAAAAATATATAAAACCTTTTAAAAGAACAAAATTTGAAAATATTCAATTAATTGCCGAAAATTCTAGCATATTAGATTATAGAGACAGTGAAGAATCCTTGGTAAGTGAAGAAGATTTAGAACATTATTTGGCTACTTTGATAGCAAAAAAAATTAATAATTGAAATTTATATGATTCTTATAAAATTAAATTATATAAAAACTTTTCTAATGCTGTTAGAGCAAAAAGAAGACTACCAAATAAATTTATAAATGATCATATTACAATCATTAATGAATTATTTCCTATAATTGTAACAACTCCAGAACAAGTTTTTATAAATTATAATAAAAATCATTTTGATTATGCGATTGTGGATGAATCTTCACAAATTTTTCTTGAGCTTGGATTACCAATTTTATATTTGGCTAAAATTAAAGTCGTGGCAGGAGACACAGAACAAATGAGGCCAACATCTTGATTTTCTTCTAGAGATATTGCAGATGAATATGAAGAGCAGGATGTTGAAGAAAATGCTATTTCTTTACTTGATTATGCAAAGGATAAAGGTATTAATGAAATATTATTAGACCAAAATTATCGTGCTGATTCAGCTTCTTTAATGTCTTTTTCTGCCAAAGAATATTATAAATCTGATTTAGAAGTGATTGATAAAATAGATAAAAGTACTGCAAATCCAATTGAAGTACTTCAAGTTAATGGTGAATGGTATAAAGGAACTAATGAAAAAGAAGCTAGAATAGTTATAAAATTATTAAAAGAAAATTATAAAAAGTATAATAATATTATAATTTTAGCCTTTAATATTAAGCAAAAACAATTAATGGAAAATCTTATTTTAAATGATGAACCTCAACTTTGAAACAAAGTAGAACATAAAAGTATAAGTATTAGAAATATTGAAAATATCCAAGGTGATGAGGCTGAGTTAGTAATTATGTCAGTTGTTTATACATCAGAAACCAGAATTATGGGCACTTATATTGCACGAAAAGGTGGACGTAATGCATTAAATGTCGCAATTTCTAGAGCTAAAAGTAAAATGATTATTGTTAAATCTATTGAAGAAAAAAGATTAGCGAATGGGTCAGGCGAAGATTACGAAATGTTTAGAAAATGACTTTATTTTTTAGATTGCAATAAAGATATTCAAAGAACCTATTCAATACAGGAAATAAAACATGCTCAAAGTTATAGTGATTCTGATTTTGAAGAAGAAGTTTACAATAAATTATTAGTTGAACTTAATTTAATTAAAGATAACTTAAAATTGGGCCAACAATATCCAGTAGGATCAAAAAGAATTGATATTGCTGTTTTGGATCAAAATAATAATTATATATTAGGAATTGAAGTTGATGGATATAATTATCATTCTACAATAGATCAATATTTGTCAGACATATCTCGCGAAAATTTTATTAAATCCAAAGGTTATGACATAGTGAGAATAAAAGACATAAATTGGTATTTAAATCCTGATAAAGAAATAAAAAAAATTCAGAATATAATAAATAATAAATTAAAATTAATTAAAGAACATAGTAACTAAAATAACTTATTTAATTAATTTTTTAAGATAATTTTTAGAGTTATGACTGGTTGGTGGATTGGTTAAACTTGCGCAAATAATTTTAAGTTTGTTTGATAAATTATTTTTCTTTGTTACTTTTAAGTTCTAATTAGACATTGCTTAATTAATTTACTATATTTTTTAACTTAAGAAGTTAAAAAGTTTTTGCAAGTAACTTAGACAGTTGAATGAATATGATACTTTCGTGCTTTAATTAGCACTAGTCACAACAGTACGCTGAGATTTGCTACTAATTATTACTGGTTTATTTTTTAAACTTAAATTTTTAGCTTTATAAAAATAATAGACAGTTAGTTTTTGATTCAGATTACCATCTTTTATTAGTGGTGCTAATAAAGCCTTCTTAAATTACAGTTGCCATATTTCATTAATTTTTATCCTTATTTCTTTTTAAGAATTTAAGAAATTATATTTTAAATTTTTTAAATTTAGTAAAAATTAATAATTTTTTAATAAATATTTACCATTCATGTTGATTGGTTGCAATTCATTGCAATTTATGATAATCTTTTTAAGTGATTTTTATTTATTAAATAAAAGTGAGGTGCCAATTATGGCTCAAGCTAATATTCATCCTAAATATTTTAAAACTGAAATTACTTGTATTACATGTAGTAATCATTTTGTTAGTGGTTCTACAAAAGGTTCAGAAATTCGTGTTGATACATGTTCTAAATGCCATCCTTTTTATACTGGAAAGCAAACATTTGTTTCAGCTAAGGGAAGAGTTGAACGTTTCTTGAATAAAGCAAGTAAAAAAATTGAATCAAAACCAGAGCAAAAAATAACTAAATCAAAACCAGAACAAAAAAAGACTAAAGTCGTTAGTTTAGATAGTTTTAAAATCAACACAAAAGCAGAAAAAAATAAATAATTAGGATAAAATCGAGAAATAAATTTATAATAAAATTATTTCTCGATTTTTTATTAGGATAGGTTATCTAAATTATTTTTTTAAATTTAAGTTAAAATTATTTATATATAAATTTAGAAAAATAAGATAAATTAACTAAATAAGAAAGATAGGCATTTGTACTATGATAGATACACTAATTGATTGAAAAATGAATCAAAACCTTAGCTATTGTTTAGATGATTCAGATAGTAATACAGTGCATTTAAAGGTTAAAGATTTAACAATTAATCCTGGTGTTAAGGATTGAAGTTTTGATGCTAACTCACCAACTATTTTGGCACTTTTTAGTAATGAAGATAGTAATTTAAATAATATTTTAAAAGCTTTTGATGGAATTACTAGTATTATTTCTGGTGAAATTATTTTAAATAATGAAAAAGTTACTTATAATCTTTCTGGATGAGAAAGACAAATTACTTATTTAGCTAGTAATCAATTATCTTGAAACAAACTTTTTTCTGTTCATCATAATTTAGTAAAAATGGCAAAGTCAGTTAAGCCTTTTTTGCAAGCAATAAGCCAAAATAACCATAAAATTAAAATTGATATTGCTAATTTGAAAAATACTGGAAGAAATTTAAATACAGCAAAATTTAAAAATAAGGTAATTAAACTAATTAAAGCATTTATTAATGAAACTCAAACATCAAGAAATTTGTTTATTAACGAATATGAGGGACAAATTAATAGTTTTCATGAAAAATTTGCTAAAACTAAGTTTAATTTTTCTGGTGGTGCAGAGTTAGCAGCAATTTTAATTAGAAAATTTAATGCTGAAGAAGAAAATATTATTGCTAATAATAATTTATTATTTTATCAATCTTTACAAGATCGTATTTCTAGTTTAGAAAATTTAGTTGGTGATTGTACTTGTGGTTGTAATCCTTCTAAGAAAAGAAAAAAAGAATTTGAATTAAAAGAAATGATTTATCTTATTGATGAGATAAATAGTTTTTTAGATGATAAGATTTTTATGACTAGAAAACAAATTCAAACAACTTTAAAAAGTTGTAATAATCATAATCATATATTTACTAATGAGTTAAATAATGATTTAGCTTATAAAAAGATTAATATATCAAGAACAGAAATTGATCAAATTATTGAAGAATGAGTAGATTTAGCTGAAGTTCAAAGAATTAAATTTAATATGAAGCAAGATTTTATTGCTATGCAATTGTTACCAGATGAAATGCAGTTATTATTAAAAAATATTAAACATGAAATTAAAATTTATCATGAAAAATTTCTAAATTATCAAGAATTAGAAGATATTAGCACATACAATCGTAAATTAGCAGATTTAGAAAATAAGTTGATTGATGTTCGTGATTTAATTGAAAATAACATTAACTTTATTTTTAAATCTTTAGAATTGACGTATTTATTAGAAAAAAGATATAGTAAACTTTCTTTATTAGAAAGACGAATTATTAATCTTATTCAAAAATTAGTAGTGGTTAACAAAGTTTTATTATTAGAAAATCCGTTTCATTTATTAGAAAATAATGATAAAGTTAAATTAGCGCAGTGATTAAAAATTTTAGCAGAGAAATTACCAATTATCATTATTTTTTCTTCAAAATCAAATGAAGAGATTAATTTAGTAGCATCTCATATTTCTGTTATTGAAAATGAGATTGTTGTTCAACAAGGTAAAATTAGTGATATTTCTGATCAACCTTTGTCTTTAAACTTATTAAAAGAAATGTATAAGCGACGTTTAAATATTCTTCAAGGAGAATGAAATGCACCAAATTTAATTTTTTATAATCAACATATAGCTACTTTTTTGCCTACTTTAAAAAGTGCTCCAATTGTTGCTTTTAAAGCCGATGATATTTTTTTAAGTAAGACAAAATTACATTTTGCTTTTTTTCGCAAAATTATTAAAATAAAGGGGACAATTAAGCATATTGAAAAAATGAATGAAAAGCAATTGCTTTTAACTTTTAAAACTTTTGATGATAATTTAATTGAAGTTTTAATTGATAATCATGAGGAATTTGCTATTGATGCAATAGCTTGATTGACAATTAAAAAAAATACAATTTATATTTTTGATGCTGATAGTAAACAATTAATAGGAACTTGATAGGAAGGATGCAAATATGGATAATTTTAAAAAGAATGCTAAAAAAATTTATGATTTAATTAAAAAAAGTAATCCGATAATTATTCATCGTCATATTAGCCCTGATGGTGATGCATTAGGTTCACAGTGGGGATTAAAGACAATTATTGAAGAAAATTTTCCTAATAAAAAGGTTCTTGTTCCTGGTGATATGACTGACTATATGCTGCAATTTTTTCAAACATCAGATATTGTTAATAGTAAAGATTATCATAATGCTTTAGTTATTATTTGTGATACAGCTAATAAAGAAAGAATTAGTGGACAATTTTGACAAGAGGCAAAAAATATTGTTAAAATTGATCATCATCCTAAAGTTGATAACTATGCAACTATTGATTTAGTTGATAGTTCAGCTTCAGCAGCATGTCAGGTGGCTGCAAAATGGGCAAAGACCTTAAAATTAAAAGTTTCTCAAACAGCTGCTAGATATTTATTTTTTGGCTTAGTTACTGATTCAGGAAGATTTTTATATCGTTCAGTTAGTAGTGAAACATTTGCGATGGCAAGTTTTTTAGTAGCAAAAAATTTTAATCTTTTAGACTTATATGAAAAGTTGTATCTTCAGGAATTAAAAACAGCTTGAATAAAAGGATATATTTTAAGTAATTTTGAAGTTACTAAGCATGGGTTAGGATACTTAATTTTTAATAAAAAAGATTTATTAAAGTTAGAAGCAGAAATGAATGATAAGATTAAAAATTTTAATAAAAAAGAAAAAGTAACTTTAATTAAAGAAGATTTTACTAATCAAGTTAATTTAATGTCTAATATCAAAGGAATTAAAATTTGATTTATTGCTTGTCAAGATAATTTTTCTTCTGATTTTAAAGTTAGTATCAGAAGTGCAAGATGACAAGTTAATAAAGTTGTTGCTAAATTTGGTGGCGGAGGTCATGATAGTGCTGCAGGAGTACGATTAGAAAGTCAAGCAGTTGTTTGTGATTTATTTAATGCTTTAGATAAGTTAGCAAATTTATCACCAAATATTAAATAATAGAATATTTAATAAAATATTATGTGAATTTATCATCTAGTTAGAATCAAAAAGGAGAATTTAAGAAATGTATAGTCATTATAATGATGGTTGAATTGAAATAATTACAGGATGTATGTTTGCAGGAAAAACAGAAGAATTTATTCGTCGAATTATTCGTTTACAATATGCTAATAGAAAAGTTTTAGTTTTTAAACCAACAATTGATATTAGATATAGTGCTACTAAGGTTGTTACTCATAAAGGTGTGTCTATTAAAGCAATTATGATTGATCGTAATCAACCAGAAGAAATTATAAAAATGTTAGAAAAAAAAGAAAATCAAGATGTTGCTGCTGTAGCAATTGATGAAGTACAATTTTTTCATAAAAATATTGTTGAAATTTTGAATCAATTAGCAAATAATAATAAGCAGGTGATAGTTGCTGGTTTAGATCAAGATTTTCGTGGTGAGCCTTTTTTAGTTATGAGTGAAATTTT
Source organism: Spiroplasma sp. (assembly GCA_051653845.1). Taxonomy (GTDB): domain Bacteria; phylum Bacillota_I; class Bacilli_A; order Mycoplasmatales; family VBWQ01; genus Spiroplasma_D. Next base: position 21,651 of record JBOFXA010000032.1, read on the forward strand.
ACCAAGAGCAGAATTTGTTACAAAATTAGATGCAATTTGTGTTGTTTGTGGTGCTGCTGCAACAAGAACTCAAAGAATTATTAATGGTAAAGCAGCACGTTATGATGATCCTATTATTGAAATTGGTGCTCAAGAAAAATATGAAGCTAGATGTCGCAAGCATCATAAAGTTTTAAAATAAAAGTTAGGTGTTGTTAAATGATTAACGAAAAAGTTTTACAACAATTAGAATTGCTTGATCAAAAATATCAAGAAATTGAAACACAGTTACTTACTTTAGATATTAAAAAACAAAGAGAAAAATATACTGAATTAAGTAAAGAGCAAAGAAGATTAGAACCAATTATTAATCAATTTTTTATTTATAAAAAAATTAAAAGTACTTTAGTTGAAGAAAAGCAATATTTAGAAACAGAAAAAGATTTAGATTTAATTGAAATGCTTAAAGTAGAAATAAAACTTAATGAACAGAAATTAGTTGAAGCTGAACAAAAATTACAATTGATTTTAATTCCTAAAGATAGCAACGATAATAAAAATGTTATTTTAGAAATTCGTGGTGCTGTTGGAGGTGAAGAAGCTAATATCTTTGCTGCTGACTTATATCGTATGTATTTAAAATATTGTGAAAATCAAAATTGAAAAATTGAAACAATTGAAGCAAAAGAATCAAGTACTGGAGGTTTTACTTATATTGGTTTTATAGTTAAGGGTAGACAAGTTTTTGCAAAGTTAAAATTTGAAGCTGGTGCTCATCGTGTTCAAAGAGTACCAAAAACTGAATCTCAAGGAAGAATTCACACTTCAATTGCTACTGTAGCTGTGCTACCAGAAGTTAATGAAATTGAAATTAACATTAATCCTAATGATTTAAAAATTGATACTTATCGTTCTAGTGGGGCTGGAGGACAGCATGTTAACACAACTGATTCAGCAGTAAGAATTACTCATATTCCTTCTAACATTGTTGTTACATCACAAGATGGTCGAAGTCAACATGATAATAAAGATAAAGCAATGCGTGTTTTACGAGCAAAATTATATGAATTTCAATTGTCTCAACAACAAGGAGAAATTGGTGATTTAAGAAAGAATGCTGTTGGTTCAGGTGAAAGAGCAGAAAAAATTCGTACTTACAACTATCCACAAAATCGTGTTACTGATCATAGAATTGGTTTAACTTTAAATAAGTTAGATCAAGTTATTGAAGGTAACTTAGATGAAATTATTTTTGCTTTAATTAGTGAAGAAGAAAAAAAGAAATTAGAAAATTTAGAAAATGAAATTATTAATTTAGTTTAATTTTTTATTATTATATAATTAATATATAATTGAGGTGTTTGAAATGAATTTCCAAGTTTTTGGTGTTCGAATTAAAATTTTCTTTTTATTTACCATTCTTTTTTTAATTTTAACAGTTTCAATGCTTGTTGCATTTTTAGTTATTAAAATTAATCCAGCTCATACATGATATTTATTTTTATTTATTTGATTTGGTACTACTACTACTTTATTATTTCATTATTTATTATGTTGAAATTTACCTTTCTTACAGAAATTAGATAAAGTAAGGGCTAATAATTATACTTTGTTCTTAACTTTAATTGTTTACATTATTTTTTTTCCAGTTATTGCAATCTTAACCCTTGTTTTTTTACTTATTTTTGCAATCACGATTTTAATTTTATGAATTATGAATTTATTTCGTCATAATAAAGATAAATCTGAACCTACTTATTAATTATGAAAATTTATCAATTTTTAAAGTTTGCTAAAATACTTAATAATAATGAAAATGTTAACAAAATAATTTTAGCTAATTTATTAGCAAAAGATTTAAGTTGAATATATGCTAATTTAAACTCCCTAAATCTTGATGAAAAACAGTTAAAGCAATATTTAATTTTAATTAAAAAGTATGTTGCTGGTTTTCCATTAGGATATATTTTAGGTTATGTTTTTTTTAGTGGCAACAAAATTTTAGTTGATCAAAATGTTTTAATTCCAAGAAATGAAACAGAAATTTTAGTTGAAAAAACTTTGTTGTATAGTAGTAAACTTTTTAATTTAAAATCATTAGATATTTTAGATTTATGTACTGGTAGTGGTTGTATTGCAGTTAGTTTAGCTTTAAAAAGATTAGATTGAAATTTTATTGCTAGTGATATTAGCACAAAAGCATTAAATATTGCTGCTTTAAATAAAGATTTTTATTATTTAAATAATATTAAATTAGTTGAAAGTGATTTATTTACTAATTTGAAAAATAGTAAGTTTGATATTGTTGTTGCTAATCCACCTTATATTAATCAAAATGCTATTAACTACAGCACTAGTTTAGTTTATGAGCCAGAATTAGCATTATTTGCTGATGATTTTGGGCTATATTATTATCAACGAATTCTTGCTTCGGTTTTAAAATTTACTAAGCAAGATTTTCTTATTGCTTTAGAAATTGGTTTTGATCAAAAGCAAGCACTTGAAAAATTATTAGTTGATAAATTTAATAGTTATTTTTATTGATTTGAAAAAGATTATAGCAATCATTGGCGTTTTTTGTTTATCAGTAGCAAGAAATTATAACATATTTTTAAATTAAAAGATCATTATTTTTTTCGTTAAAGTAATGATATTTTTTGTGTTTTAAAAAGGAAATTACTAATTATCCTCTTAATTAGGATAATGGAGGTAATTTAATGGGACGAATTATTGAGATTTTAAAAGAATTTCAAAATAATTCACACTCTGTTCCTTTAGTTTATTTAGTAGTAAATTTTTCATTAACTAGTAGAACTTTACAAAAAGCTATCCAAAGAATTAATTCTTTGTTATCTGAAATTAGTAATTGTAAAATTATTAAATATAAAGATAAATTAGTTATTGTTGGAGATAATTCTGAATTTGCTATTAATAATTTACTAAGAAAACTATTAAAAATCTCAGATAATAATTTAATAACAATTCATCAATTGCTTTTATGTTTTATTTGAGAAAGTCAACCTTTATCTAGTAGTAAATTGATTGATTTGATTGATAGTGATTTATATAGTTTAAAGCAAAAGTTAAATTTAATTAATAATTTTTTTCAATATTATCAATTAAAGCTTAGATTAAAGTTTAAAACTAAAAAAGGTTGAATGTTAGTTGGGTGTGAGCAAGATTTAAGAATTCTAACAACAAAGATTTTAATTAATTTTAGCAATCTGAGTTATCCTAATTTTTATTTTAATTCTAGTTTATTTTATCTTTTTAATAAATTAGAAAAAGTGTTGCTAGAAAATAATATTTATAATTATTATTTTCATGAAATATGTTATTTTCTAATTGTTCTTATTAAAAGAATAAAGATTAATAGTTTATTATTAAATAATGATTATTGTCATTTTCTTTTAAAACAATTAGTAGAACATAAAAGTGCAATTAAATATGATTATAATAACCTTATTAATTTATTACAAAAGAATTTTGATTTAAAAATTAATAAGTATGAAGTATCCTATCTTAAATCTTTAATGGTTTTTAATCAAAAAAACTTTAATAATAGTTTCTTTTCTAAATCATTTTTTAACCTTAAGAATTTTATTTTTGATTTAATTCTTGAAAAATATCAATTTCCATTAGCAATTAAAAACTTTAAAATGACACTTAATAGTTTTCTTAAAGAAAATTATTTAAAAATAGTATTTAATTTTTATAAGTCTTTTAGCTTTAGTGAAATTAAAGAAAATCCCTTTTCAATTGATGATTCTTCTTTTTATGGTTGAGAAATTCTTTCTATTATTAGTTTTGCCTTTAAAAAATTTAGGATTAATTTCAATTTTAATTTATTTGTTAATAATTATTTTTTGATGAACTTTAATAGTCTTTATTTGCAAAAAAATCAAAAAAACTGAGTAGTTCCTCTCTATTATCAAAAAGTTAGTAACTCTTATTATGAAATAAACCAAATTATTTTATTTATTAAAAATAGATATCCAAACATTATTTTAAAGTCTTTGAATATAAATAATAATGTTTACAAATTTAATTTTTTAAATAAAAGGTATTCAATTTTACTTGATAATGATGTTACTTTAAATTTATTGCGATTAAAGAAAGTCTTTTTAATTAGCCATAATCATTTGCAATCAAATATTGATTTAGCAATTAAGATGATTATGTTTAATAAAGTCTGTTCTTCAATTTTAATTTTTGATTTCTTTATTAGTCAAAAATTCTATAGTTTGAAAACTTTTTTAAATTTTTTTCAGGATTTATTAATTAGAAGATTTAAAATAAATTATTATGATTTTAATTTAAAAGATGCTTTTATTTACAAGAAATTTTTTCAAGCAAATATTCTTTTAATTCATAAATTAATTCCCATTAATAATATTGAATTACCTATTATCCTAGTTTACTTAAAAAGCCCTTTATTTTTTCATAAAAGAAATCCGATTTATTTTATTTTTATTAAATTTACTGATTCAAATGATTTATATCAATATGATTGAATAATTTCATATCTTAATATTGTTAAAAATAATCTTGATAGTAAAATTACTAATATAAAAAAATTATATAAAATTCTTAATGATTCTTTATCTTATAAAAGCCTAGTTTTTTCCTAGGCTTTTAGTTTGATAATATTTTGACTTTTTACTTTGAAATGATATAATCTTACTATATTTTTTACAATAAATTTAAAAATGTTTAAAGGAGTTTACTATGGTTACTATAGAACCAAGTGAATTTAGCCAAATAGTTAACATTATTGATGCTGGAAGTGTTGTTGCAATAGCAACAGATACTATTTATGGTCTTGTTTGCAAATTTGACTATGAACCAGCAATTGCAAAAATTTATGAAATTAAAAAACGTCCTTTAGAAAAAGCATTACAAATTTTAGTATCAAATTGAGAGCAAGCAAAAAAAATTGGAATTTTTGATGAGCATTTAATTACTTATTTAAGAGATAAATTTATTAAAGGTCATATTACAGTAATTGTAAGAAAACAAGAAATTTTAAATAAAATTAAGTACTGGCAAAAATGAGATAGTGTTGCTATCAGAGTTACTAATTATCCTTTTTTACAAAAAATTATTAATACTATAGGTCCTTTAGCAGCTACTAGTTGTAATATTAGTAGTCAAGAAACTATTAATGATTCTGATCAAATTAATTTGCCATTATTAGAATATGTTGTCAGAGGTAAAATAACAAATCCTAAAGTATCAACTATTTATGATAGTATTAATAGAAAAATTACTCGCTCTTAATAAGGGAGAATTTCAATGAATATAATAGTTATTATTATTTTGACAGTTATTTTAGTTCTAACATTTAGTTTAATAACTTTTTTACTAGTACTTTTTCAAAAGCATCAAAAATCAGTTTTTAATAATTTTGCTAAGGATTTAAATAGAACTTATAAAACTTTACAATTAAAAAAAATAGATGCTAAACAGTTACCAGTTAAAGTTGATGAGATTGAAGAAAGTATTTATTTTTTTATTAAAGCAGTGATTGGCAAATATGATAATCCTGAAAGAGTTATTAATGATAAGAATACTGATATTACTATTTTGTTAAGAAATAGTAAATTAAAAATTTTTTATCATTATAAAATTATAAATTTAAGTAGTTCAAAATTTCTTCCTTTAAATAAAATTGATTTATTGGTAACTAAAAAGAATATTTATCTTTATCATTACTTAGAACCAGAAACAATTGTTATTAGAAAAATTAACAATATTACAATTTTTTGAGAAAAAAATACTTTGCTACAAAGAAAAGATTTTTTTCCAGGAATTGGATTTATTTATGAACAGCAAAATTATTTCTTATTATTTCAGACATATAATGAACTTTTAAAATTTCTTGCTTGTTTAAGTTTAGTTTGATAAATATTTTATTTATTTGTTATAATTAATTTTAAATATTAAGATAAACCTTTGAGAAAGAGGACTTAAAAAAAATGACCAAAAGTCAAATTTATAGTAAATGTCAAAGTTGTGCGATGTCAATTAAAAAAAAAGAAAATAAAGGAACAGAAACTAATAGAATTTTGAGTAACAAATATTGTAAGTTTTGCTATAAAAAAGGTGTATTTATTGAACCTGATATTAAATTAGCAGAGATGCAAGAAAAATGTATAGAGTTTTTTAAACTTGAACATCCAATTATTGCAGTCTTTTTTGCAAAAAAATATGCAAAAACAATTGCTAAATTAGAACGTTGAAATATTAAAAATAGTTAGAATAATCTGTAAATTATTCTAGCTATTTTTGGTATTATAGTTGAATTATTGCAATAAAAGTCCTAATATTTTTAATAGTATCATTAATCGTTACATGATAGACATTAGTTATTATAGAAAAATTCATATTATAAAGGAGGCTAGGAAATAAATGGAGAAAACAACATCCAAATTAAATAGTGAGAATGTTTTTGTTATTAATCACCCATTAATTTTAGATAAGTTAACAAGAATTAGAAATAAAAATACTGAAAAAAAGGATTTTCAGGAAAATCTAACAGAAATTGTTAGTTTAATGGTTTATGAAGTTTTTAAAGATATTCCTTTAGATGATATTTTTGTTGAAACTCCAATGGCAAAAGTTAGTGGTAAGACTTTATCAAAAAAAATTATTCTTTGTCCAATTTTAAGAGCAGGATTAGGTATGGTTAGTGGTCTAGAGCATTTATTACCTAATGCTATTATTAGTCATATTGGATTATATCGTGATGAAGAAACTTTAGAACCACAAGAATATTTTTTTAAATATCCTAATATAAAAAATCATGAAGATGCTTTAGTTTATATTTTAGATCCAATGTTAGCTACAGGTGGTAGTGTTTTAGCAGTAATTAATAAATTAAAAAGTATTGGTATTAAAAATATTACTTTTATTGGTATTGTAGGAGTTTCTAAAGGTATTAATAAAATTCATAATGAACATAAAGATGTTAAAATTTATTTAGCATCCTTAGATGAAAAACTAGATGAACATGGATTTATTATTCCTGGTTTGGGTGATGCAGGTGATAGAATCTTTGGTACAAAATAAACAAAATTACTGGATAAAGTTTAAGGGTGTTATTAAAAATAATATTATTTATCAAATTATTATCTGAATGTTAGTTTATTGATTTTTAGGTAATATTATTTTGTTCAGTTTGTTTAATATTTTTAGTAGTCCATGGAAAATAATTAGTGGTTTTAATTTGGGATTTGTTGGTAGTTTGATTGGGTTTTTAATTTTAAATTTATCAAGTCACTGGCTTTTTAGTAAAACTCCTTTCAAACAAGTTTTAGTTTATTTTATATTCTTGTTTCGCATAGTAATTTATGGAACAATAATTGGACTAGTCATTTACTTCAAATTTATTAATTTATTTAGTGTTATTGGTGGTTTGTCAATATTAATGGTTGCTACTTTAACTAGTGAATTTTTATTTTTTATCAAAACAAGAAAGGAAAAAAAGAAATGTTAATGTCAGTAGGGCTTGCAAATTGAAATGCTTGAGCAATTCTTCCTCAGTTAGTAACGATTATCATCACAACAATTATTATCGTTATTATTAGTTTTATTTATAATCATAAAGTAAAAAAAATGAAATCTGATGATGAGCCTAGAGGAATTGTGTTGATAGTTGAATTAGTTATTAAATCTATTGAAAAACTTGTTGTTGATATTATGGGGGCTAAGTATAAAAATTTAACAATTTATTTAATGTATTTAATTCTTTATATTTTAGTTGGTAATTGATTAGCAATTATTGGTCTAGAATCTCAATCTTCAGTTTATACTGTAACTTTATCATTAAGCTTAGTTACTTTTTTTGGTATCTATTATATTGGCATTAGATTTCAAAAATTATTCTTTTTTAAGAAATATTTTTTTAATCCTTTAGAATTAATTACACAATTTGCTCCTTTAATTTCTTTGTCTTTTCGTTTGTTTGGTAATATTGTGGGTGGTTCAATTATTTTAACTTTACTTTATAGTTTTACAGAAAAAATTTGGAGTCAGATTCCTGTTATTGGTCAAGTTAACTTTTTAATTGGTGGAATTGCACCATTCTTACATATTTATTTTGATTTGTTTGCTGGCTCGATTCAGGCATTAATTTTTGGTATTTTAACAATTGTTTATTGAAAGTTGGAAATGGCAGTAAATGAAAAAACTGAATTAGAAATTAAATTACCAAAGAAAATTAGAAAACAATATCAAAAAGAAGAGAGCAAAAGTATTAGTGAAGTTACTTACACTGAAAGAGTACTATTAGATAAAAATTTAAAAAGAAAATAAATATATTTTGCTTAATTAATTATTTAATAAAATAAATAATTTTATTAAAATTAACTATATTATAAAATAAAAAATAAAAGGAGAAAATATTATGAACATTTTTGCTGATGCTAGTCATCTAAATATTTTAACAGTAGCTTTTAATAATCTTTGAAATATTTTAGCAGTAACAGGAGATGTTACTACGGGTTTGAAATTTTTAGGAGCAGGGCTTGCTATTATTACTTGTTTTGGTACAGGGATTGGACAAGGATATGCTGCTGGTAAGGCTGTTGAAGCTGTTGCAAGAAATCCTGAAGTTGAAGCTAAAATTAGAACTATGTTTGTTATTGGTGCAGCTATTTCTGAATCTGGAGCTATTTATGGTTTAGTTGTTTCTTTAATTTTAATTTTTGTTGTTTAATCAAAATAACAAATAGAAAATATTAAGGTGTGGTTTTTATGTTTGTCAATTTAATTCAAGCAGAAAAAGAATGAGTTGATGGTAATGAAATAATTAATCAATTATTTCCTAATATTCCAGTGCTAATTGCTCATATAATTTCAACAATTGTTTTATTATTAGTTCTTTGACGTTGAGTATATAATCCTTTTCGTAGATTATTAAATGCTAGACATTTAGAAATTAAAAATAAATTGGATGCTGCAGCTAGTAAGCAATCTTTAGCAAATCAAGATCGTAGTGAAGCAATGAAAATTCTAAATTCTGCTAAAAGTACAGCTGATAGTATTATCAATGATGCAAAAAATAAAGCATATGATGAAAGAAAAGAAATTCTTAATCAAGCTCATGATGAAGCAATGAGAATTACTAATCAGTCAAAATATGATATTTTAAAGCAGAAAAAAAAAGCAGAGCAACAAATTAAAGAAGAAATTGAAGTTATTTCATTGCAAGTAGCTGAAAAGATTTTAGCACAAGAAATTAATCAAAAAAAACATCAAAAAATTATTGATGATTTTATTGATAAGATTTAAAGGTTGAAGAAATGATTAATAGTTTTATAATTAGTCAATGAAGTAGTGCTTTTTATAATTTAGTTGTTGAAGAGAAAAAAATTAAAGAATATAGTTATGAAGCAATAGTTTTGATTGATTTATTGCAAAAATATCCAGAGTTTTTAGATATTGTTAGCAGTTCAATTTTACCTTTTTCTGAAAGAAGTAAAATTATTAGAGAAACATTTGCTGATTTTTCTCTATACACAATTAATTTTCTTTTACTCTTAGCACAAGAAAACTATTTTCGTTATTTATTAGTAATTTTAAGAGAATTTGTTAGTCAGTGTAATGCTTATTATCATGTTGAGTATGGTGTTATTTATTCAGTTGTTGAATTAAGTTCACAACAAATAAAAAAAATAGAAAAAAAAATATCATTGCTTACTAGTGATGCTGTAAAATTAGTCAATCAAATTGATAAAAGTTTAATTGCTGGAATTAAGATTAAAGTAAAAAATCGAGTTTTTGATGGTTCAATTAAAGGTCAAATTGATCAGTTGAAAAATGGTTTATTTAAAAATAGTCAAGAATAGAGGTAGTTGAAGTGTCTTTAAATATTGATCAAATTGCAAAAATTATCAAAGGCCAAATCAAAAATTATGGCAGAAAAATAGTTTCAAATGAAGAAGGTATTGTTCTTACTGTTGGAGATGGTATTGCTTTAGTTAATGGCTTAGATAAAGTAATGAATGGTGAATTAGTACTTTTTCCTAAATCCAATAGTTATGGTGTGGTATTAAATTTAGAAGAAAATGCTGTTGGTGTTGTTTTGATGAGTGATGTAGCTAGTGTTAAGGAAAATGATACAGTACAAAGAACAGGTAGTGTTGTTGAAACTGTTGTTGGTAATCAGTTACTTGGCCGTGTTGTTAATGGTTTAGGACAACCAATAGATGCTAAGGGACCAATTAAAAGTAAAAAAACTAGACCATTAGAAAGAATTGCTCTAGGAGTGATGACTAGACAATCTGTTTCACAACCTCTAAGTACAGGGTTAATTGCAATTGATTCAATGATTCCTATTGGTAAGGGTCAAAGAGAATTGATTATTGGTGATCGTCAAACTGGAAAAACTACTATTGCTATTGATACTATTATCAATCAAAAAGGTAAGGATGTTTATTGTGTGTATGTGGCAATTGGTCAAAAAGCTTCTACTGTTGCTCAAATTTTTGAAAAATTTGCTCAATTAGGAGTAATGGAATATACAACTATTGTTAGTGCTACAGCAAGTGAATTAGCACCTTTGCAGTATCTTTCTCCATATACAGGAGTAACAATTGCTGAAGAATGAATGGAACAAGGTAAGGATGTTTTGATTGTTTATGATGATTTAAGTAAACATGCTGTTGCTTATCGTTCAATTTCTTTACTTTTAAGAAGACCACCTGGAAGAGAAGCCTATCCAGGAGATGTTTTTTATTTGCATTCAAGATTATTAGAGCGAGCTGCTAAATTAAATGAAAAATATGGTGGAGGTAGCATTACTGCTTTACCAATTATTGAAACTCAAGCTGGTGATATTTCAGCTTATATTCCAACTAATGTAATTTCAATTACTGATGGACAAATTTTCTTAATGGCAGATTTATTTAATTCTGGTGTTAGACCAGCTGTTGATGTTGGACTATCAGTTTCAAGAGTAGGTTCAGCAGCTCAAATTAAAGCAATGAAACAAGTTGCTGGAAGTTTAAAATTAGAATTAGCGCAATTTCGTGAGTTACAAGCTTTTGCTCAATTTGGTTCTGATTTAGATGAACATACTAGAAATATTATTGAACATGGTAAGAGAGCAATTGAATTATTGAAACAAAAGCAAAATAATCCTTTAAGTCAAATTAATCAGGTAATTATTTTATTAGCAATTAAAAATAAAGTTATTAAATGATTACCAATAGCAATGATGGAAGAATTTAAAAAAGAATTAATTGCTTATTTTGCTAAATTTCAACGAGCAGAGTATCAAAAATTACAACAAAAATTAGCATTTGATGATGAACTAACTAAAAGTATTAGTAAAGGAATTGCTAAGGTCGTTTATATGCTAACAACTAAAATTTCTAATTATAATCCTAAGAACTATGGTAGTGTTGAAGAATGAAAAACTCTTACACTCAATATTAATTAATATGGTATTTTTTAGCTAGGAAGGTAAAATTGATGGCTCAAAGTATGCAACAAATTCGACAAAGAATTAAAGTTATTGATGTTAATTACAAAATAATTAAAGCAACACAATTAGTAGCAACAGTTAAATTAAAGCGAATTGCTAAGAGAATTGAAATTATTCAGCCTTATTATTCAGAAGTTTATAATACTTTTCATCAATTGCTACCAAAGTTAGAAAATTCATTTTATATCAAAAATAAACCAATTGTTGCAAAAAAAACTTTATGAGTTGTTTTTAATTCTAATTTAGGGTTGTGTGGTGGATTTAATAACAACCTTAATAAATTAGTTTTAGAAAAACTAGAGCCTAATGATGAGATTATTGTAGTTGGTAGTAAAGCAACTGTTTTTTTTAAAAATCATGATTATTTAATTATGCAAGAATACACTAATTTTAATATTAATTCTACTTATAATGATTCACAAGAAATTGCTTTAACTTTAATGTCACAATTTAATAACAAAGTTGTTGACAGTATCAAAATTGCTTATACTAAATATATCAATACAGTAATAGTGCAACCAACTATTATTGATTTATTGCCAATAGTTAGTGAAAATAAAGAAATAAAGGATAATTTGGTTCTAACTGATTTTGAACCAAATCCTCAAGTAGTAATTGAAACAGCAATTCCATTATATATTGGAGCAATTATTTATGGTACGTTAATTGAATCGCAAGTATCTGAACAAGCTTCAAGAAGACTAGCAATGGAAAATGCATCTAATAATGCTCATGATATGAAAAATGACTTATTGATTTATTATAACAGAGCAAGACAAGGAACAATTACACAAGAAATTTCAGAAATTATTGCTGGTGCTGATGCTCAAACATCATCAGAGATAAATTAAGGAGAATAAAATGGCAAAAGTACAGAAAGCAGTAACTAAAAAAACAAGCAAAGAAATTTCAGAAATAAAAACTACTACTAGTGATAGCAAAAAAATTGGTAAGGTTTTACAAATTTCTGGACCAGTAGTTGATATCAGATTTAATGATGGCAACTTACCTAATTTGTATAATGCCATTATGATTATTAGCAAAGATAAAGAAAATAAAGCATTAAAATTAATTGTTGAAGCTTCACAGCATATTGGTGATAATGTGGTTCGTTGTATTTCTATGGGTCCAACAGAAGGTCTAACAAGAGGTTTAGAAGCAGTTGATTTAGGTGAACCTATTTCTGTACCAGTTGGTGAACAAACTTTAGGAAGAATTTTTAATGTTCTTGGTGAACCAATTGATGAAAAAGGACCAATTAAGACTAAAGTTTATCATCCAATTCACCGTTTAGCTCCAAAATTTGATGAATTGCAAACTAAGTCAGAAATTTTAGAAACTGGCATTAAAGTTATTGATTTATTAGTTCCATATGCTAAAGGTGGAAAAATTGGTTTATTTGGTGGAGCTGGTGTTGGTAAGACTGTTCTAGTTCAAGAATTAATTAATAATATTGCCAAAGAACATGGTGGAATTTCTGTTTTTACTGGTGTTGGTGAAAGAACTAGAGAAGGTAATGATTTATATTATGAAATGGTGGATGCTGGAGTTATTGATAAAACAGCTTTGGTTTTTGGTCAAATGTCTGAACCACCAGGAGCAAGAATGCGAGTTGCACTAACAGGTCTAACAATTGCTGAATATTTTCGTGATGAGAAGCATCAAGATGTTTTATTGTTTATTGATAATATTTTTCGCTTTACTCAAGCAGGAAGTGAAGTATCTGCTTTGTTAGGAAGAATGCCTTCTGCTGTTGGCTATCAACCTACTTTATCAACTGAAATGGGTGTCTTACAAGAAAGAATTGTTTCAACTAAGAAGGGTTCAATTACTTCAGTCCAAGCAGTTTATGTTCCTGCTGATGACTTAACTGATCCTGCTCCAGCAACAACTTTTGCTCATTTAGATGCTAAAACAGTTTTAGATCGTAATATTGCTGCTTTGGGAATTTATCCAGCAGTAGATTCTTTAGCTTCTGCTTCAAGAATGTTAGATCCAGAAATTGTTGGTCAAGAGCATTATGAAACTGGAATAAGAGTGCAACAAATTCTGCAACGTTTTACTGAACTAGAACCAATTATTGCGATTTTAGGAATGGATGAATTAAGTGAAGAAGATAAATTAATTGTTGCAAGAGCAAGAAGAATTCGTAATTTCTTTTCTCAACCATTTCATGTTGCAGAAAAGTTTTCAGGTTTAAAAGGAATTTATGTTCCAATTGAAAAAACAATTGTTAGTTTTAAAGCAATTTTAGATGGTAAGTGTGATGACTTACCTGAACAAGCATTTTTATATGTTGGTTCAATTGAAGAAGCAAGAGATAAAGCAAAGACTTTATAATCTTATAGATTAATTTTTATAGTATATTATAAGTATATAATATAAACTGGTGAGATATATGGCTTTAAATTTAGAAATTATTACTCCTGATGGGATATTATTTGATGGTAGTGTTGATAGTGTTAATGTTAAGACTACAGAGGGATATATTACCATTTTAGAGTGACATACACCATTAATTGCAAATATTGCAATTTCTTCAATGAGATATAAAATAAATAATCAGGTTCGAAACTTAAGTATTGCAGGAGGATTACTAATTAGTACTTTGCATGAAGTTAGAATCATTAGTGATAAAATTGAATATACTTCTGTCCTAAAAGAGCAAGAAAGTATGGCAGCTAGTAAGAGAATTAAAAAAGTTAGAGATAGTTAGGAGAAGATATGGATTATAGTTTGTTAAGATATGGCATTGAATTAGTAGTTTATGTATTGAGTTTTATTGTTAGTGCATTTGCAGTTAAGGCAATTCCTTTTAATAAATTTCTTGATCATAGCAAAGTTAAAGAAGCATGAGTTTTATACTTACTAACAGTTTTAGTTTTAACTTTTTGCATTGGAACTTTAATTATCAAATTTATTGGTCTTGAGATTTGATTACCTTCAAAAAATTAGCAATTTTAAAACAAAAAATTGCTAATTTTTTATTTTAATTTGATTATTTATGTATAATATAAATAAGGGCTAATTAAGTAATAGTTAGTAATTAAATAAGATTAAATACTTATGAAATATAAAATTTTTAGGAAACTAACAAAAATATTAATAAATTGGTAGTATAGAGGACATTAATTTTACTAAAATTTCTTATTTTATTAACTAGTAGAATAATTTTAAAGACTGTTAGGTAAATCTATTTTTTTTCTTTGAATTATTTTATAATTTGAATGAATATATTTTAATTATATTAAATTTAATAACATTTTTTTAAAGGAAGGTGGAACTTTATTGTTAGGAAAGCAAGATTTAACAAGTAATTTTGCTATTTTTTATTTTGTTAAACATTAAAGAAAGTCTTTTTATAAAAGAATAATAAAAAATAATATAATTAACTAAAAATATTTTTTTAATTTAAAGATGGGAGAGAATTTAATGCATAGAGTTTTTACAAGAAGGAGTAGGAATACTTCAAATGATAGTAATAAATTTAATTTTAAAATGCGCTTTAATAAAATTGGTGGCCATTTATTTAGTAGATTGCAAAACTTGTCTCGAGCTATAGTTTTGCCAATTGCTGTGTTGCCAATTGCTGGTTTATTGTTAGGAATTGGTGGTGGTTTAGCATCTGCTTTTCAAAATTTAAATGAAGTTCATAAAGCTAATATTCCAAATGCTTTGATTAATATATTTTTAATCATGAAAGCAGCAGGGAATGTTGTTTTTGCTAATTTAGGAGCAATTTTTGCGATTTCAATTGCTTTTGGATTTGCTAAAGCAAGTAAAGGAGTAGCAGCTTTATCTGGGTTTATTACTTTTGCTGTTATGACAGCTGTTATTGCTGGATTATTTTTTCCAGTTACAAAAGATGGTAAGATTTTTGCTGGTTTTGATCCTTGAAATTTAACTGGGGGTAAGCCATTTAATGATAATAGTGTTAAATATTCAGGTTTTTTTGCTAGTATTTTAGGAATAAGCAATACTTTTGATACATCAGTTTTAGGTGGTATATTGGTAGGATGATTAGTGTCAGTTATCCATAATAATTCTTATAATATTAAGATGCCAAGAGTACTTGCTTTTTTTGCAGGTGAAAAATTTGTTCCCATTTTAGCTGTTTTTTTAGGAATAGCAATGGGTATTGGTTTTTTCTTTATTTGACCAGTGTTATTAAAAGGATTTCAAGCAATTGGCCA
The DNA here is from genome assembly GCA_051653845.1 of Spiroplasma sp. Lineage (GTDB taxonomy): Bacteria > Bacillota_I > Bacilli_A > Mycoplasmatales > VBWQ01 > Spiroplasma_D. The sequence goes on from JBOFXA010000032.1 coordinate 37,314, forward strand.
TGGCATGGGTGAAGCTATGAATTTTGAAACTGAATCTGGCAAAGGGGAATTAAATGGTCAAAATTTTAAACCAACTGTTGCTGGTGCTTTTATTGCTTTATTTTTTGGAATTACTGAAAGATTATTAATACCTACAGGTTTACATCATGTTCAATATACACCATTCTGATACACAGCAATTGGTGGTACATGAGTAAATGCTAATGGTGAAATATTTAATGGTGCATATTCAATTTTCTTTGCTCAATTTGGTTCATCAGGAACAGGACATTTTCTTCAAACTCCAGGAACAATGTTCATGAGTGGTAGATTTGCATTTATGCAATATGGTTATCCATTTGCTGCTTTAGCAATGTGAATGTTAGCTAAACCAGAAAATAAAAAAACTGTTGCTGGAATTCTAGGTTCTGCAGCTTTAACATCATTTTTAACAGGAATTACAGAACCAATGTTATTCTCATTTTTGTTTGTTGCTCCTTTATGTTTCTTGTTACATGCTTTTTTAGCAGGAGTTAGTTTCATGATGGCATATTTATTAAATATTGTTGTTGGGCAAGGGTTTGCTGCTGGATTTATTGATTTTTCTTTCTTTGGTATCTTACCTCACGCTTTAGGTAAGACAACAGGATTTTATTGAATTTTTGCAACTGGTTTAATTATGGCACCAGCATATTTCTTTGGTTTTTATGGCATTATTAAATGAAGAAATTATAAGACTTTAGGAAGAGAATCAACAGTTTCAGAAAGTAATTTAGCTTTCCAAGGAATAAAAGCTTCATTGGATAAAAGTACTAAACATTCAAATAATAAAGTTTTGAATTTATTAAATGGTTTAGGTGGAAAAAGTAATATTGTTGATGTTGATGCTAAAGATCAAATTCTGTTTGTAACTTTAAATGATACTAAGCTGATTTCAAAATCTTTAATTCGTTTAAGTGGCACAAATTCTATTAAAGAAAAAGATCAATGTTTAGAAATTACTTATCTTAATGGCGCAAAAGAAGTTGAAAGTCAGTTACATACTGAACTAAAGAATCTTGTTCAAAACGATTCATCAAAATCAGTAAATATTAAAAGTAATCGCTTAGAAACAATTTTTAAAGGTTTAGGTGGTAAAAAAAATGTTGTCACACTTGATAATTGTGCTACAAGGTTAAGAGTTAACGTTTTTGATATCAGTAAAGTTGATGAAGAACTTTTAAGAACAACCGGTGCTATTGCAGTAGTTAAAAAAGGAAAAACTGTTCAAGTTATTTATGGTTTGGAAGTAGGAAATATTAAAAACGATTTATTGACAATATGAAAAATAAGTTAGTTTAAAAAAGTAAGCATTAAATGCTTACTTTTTTAAATATTTGTTGATTAATTGCTGATTTTTTAAGTGAATAGAAAATATTACAAAATTAATTAAA
>JBOFXA010000033.1:0-13058 GCA_051653845.1 Spiroplasma sp.
AAATGAAATCAAGATAATAAAAAATAGTACAATATTATAAATTAAATGCATCTTAATAGATACATAAAATAAAAAGTTATGTAAAATCTACTTATTAAAGGTGCATTTTTTATGTACTAAATAAAAATTATTTATCAAATTTTAAGTTTTTTTCAATATTCTATCATTCCTCTACTTTCATCATTAATCAAATTCACTATATTTAATCTTGAAAAAAACTATCTTAAATAAAACAAAACACAATATGTTTTATTTGAACCATTTAAAGCATATTGTGTTTAAATCTATAATTAATTTTTTAAAATTATTTTTTTATCTCTCCAATTGATGAAGTTCAATTTCTTGTTCTTTTGACAGCTTCTTTTCAACCTTGATAGAAAACATTAGCAGTCTCTCTTTTCATTTCTGGATGATACTCTTTTTCGACTTTATAAATATTTTTAATTTCATCTAAATCTTTTCAATAATTGATTACAAGACCAGCTAAATAAGCAGCACCCATAGCAGTAGTTTCGCTAATTTTTGGTTTAATTAAAACCATATTACTGATATCACTTTGAAATTGCATAACATAACGATTGTTGCTTGCTCCCCCATCAACTTTCATAATAATTTTATTTTCATCAATAATATTTTTGGTACTTTTTTTCATAGCTAAGATAATATCTTGTGCCTGATAGACTAAAGATTCTAAAGTTGCCTTAACAATATGTTCTCTTCTAGTTGCTCTTTCTAATCCAAAAATTGCTCCTCTAGCAGTTGAATCTCAATAAGGTGCACCAAGACCAACTAATGCTGGAACAAAATAAACTCTTTGTTTGTCATTTGGTTCAATAATATCAGCATATCAAAGACTTTCATCAGAACGATACAACATTTTTCACTGATCACGTAAAAACTGCACAGCAGCACCAGCAACAAAAACTGAACCTTCAATAGCATATACAGGTTCTTGATTAATAAGTTGATAAGCTATTGTTGTTAGTAAACCTTGATTTGAAAGCAATGGCTTAGTGCCAATATTCATCATAATAAAACACCCAGTACCATAAGTTGTTTTAATTTCACCAGAATTTAGACATAATTGACCAAACAAAGATGCTTGTTGGTCACCAATTGCTGAACAAATTGGAATACTACTGTCATCATTTTTAAACAACATACCTGGATAAGTAGAAGCTATCATTCCTGAACTAGGAATAACTTTAGGTAAGATACTTTCAGGAATATCAAATAACTTTAGTAAGTCTAAATCTCAAGTTTTACTATTAATATTAAACAACATTGTTCTTGAAGCATTAGTAATATCAGTTACATGAACAGCTCCATTCTTACCACCTGACATTTTATATATTAATCAAGAATCAATTGTTCCAAATGCTAACTTTCCTGCACTTGCTAATTTTCTTGCTTCAGGAACATTATCTAAAATTCATTTAATCTTAGTAGCAGAAAAATAAGCATCAATTAATAGTCCAGTTTTTTCATGAATTTTCTCTTTTCAATTATCCTTAATCAACTGTTCACAATAATCTGTTGTTCTTCTATCTTTTCAAACAATCGCGTTATATATAGGTAAGCCAGTATCACGATTCCATATTATTGTAGTTTCTCTTTGATTAGTAATTCCAATTGCAGCAATTGCACTTGGAGTAATATTACTTTTATTTAATGCTTGAATCATTGTTGTCAGTTGATTATTTCAAATTTCAATCGGATCATGTTCAATTCATCCTGCTTGACCTTGGGGATATTGTTGGCGAATTTCAATTTGATTACTACCTTTAATTTGACCTTTTTTATCAATAATTAAAGTACGACAACTTGATGTCCCCTCATCTATTGTCATGATATATTTATTTTCATTATTAACCACACACATTCTCCCTTCTTAATCTACAATACATTAATTAATTGCACTAATATTCCAGCAATACAAGCACCTAATAATGGCCCAATAACAGGAACCATAGCATACTTTCAATCTGAGCTACCTTTATTCTTGATTGGTATTAAAGTATGCATAATTCTTGGACCTAAATCCCTTGCAGGATTAATAGCAAAACCAGTTGGTCCACCAAGACCAAGACCAATAACCATAACTCCAATACCTACAATAATCGGTGATGTAACATTATTAAATACTGAAGTCATAGGTTTTTCTTTTATTAAATCTTTAATAATTAATATTCCAAAAATAATCATAATCAAAACAAAAGTAGCTATCATCTCAGTTACTATATTTCAAATATAACTACGGTTTACTGGAGATGTAGAAAAAGTTGCTAAAATTTTTGATGAATCTTCAGTATTTTTATATTCCTTAAAATAAGTTAAATAAACAAATAATTGACCAACCATAGCGCCAATTAATTGAAAAATAATATAAAGTGGTGCATAAGCAATGTTTTCACCAACAAATGCAGCTTTCTTAGCACCAATTAATAAACCAAGCGTTACAGCCGGATTTAAATGTGCCCCTGAAATAATACTACTCAATAAACTAGCAATAGTAACTGCTAATCCTCAACCAACTGCAATAACAATTCATCCACTATTATTTCCTTTAGTATTTTTTAATACAACATTAGCAACAACACCATTTCCTAATAGAATTAATAAAAATGTTCCTATTAACTCACCAGTAATAACTTGTCCTATACTAGACATTATTTTCTTTCCCTTTCTTTTTAATCTTATATATAAAAGTATAAAATATTTTTTCTAGAAAAGAAAAAATATTAAAAAATAAGGTTAAAAAATAATTACTTTAGTATCATCAACATTATTAGTTGCTTCTAAAATTTTAATAATTTCTAAAGAAATTTCTGGACTAACAATTAATGAAACATTTTTTTTATTATTTCATAACTGATAAATATAATCAATTTCTAAATTTAATCCTTCACCATCAGTTTTAATTGGTAAATCAACTTTTTTAATTAAATTTTGGCTTAAGTCATAAACTTCATAAGTGTAAGCCATATGACAAGAATCTTTATGATAATTTTGATTATATTTTTGAATATTTCCTGCCAATCTAATAAAACCTTTACTACCTAAAATCATTGTTGATAAATCATTTGATAATGAATCAGAACAAAGAACTGTAGCAATAGCTCCAGATTTCATTCGTAAATTTAAAACTGATGTACTAATTGCAGGATGATGTTGATTATAAGGATTATTTAAATATGTCAGTGACTTAACTGAACCTAATAAATCTAATGCAATAAATAAGGCATACATTCCTCCTGCTAAATGTGCTCCAACAAAATCAGTATCACTTGCTGTTGGAACAGGTATTTTTAAAGATGTAGAAACTTTTGCATGAGTTGTATATACATAATTAATTTCTCCAATTAAACCTTCTGCTAAATCTTTTTTCATTGCTTGATATGCTAAAGAAAAACCAGTTTTGATTCCTTCAAATAGCAATACCTTACTTTTACTAGCAATATCATATAATTCTTGTGTTTTTCTAAAAGTTAAAGCTAACGGTTTTTCACAAAAAACATTAATTTTATTTACTAATAAATCTTTAGTAATTTGATAATGACTATTATCACTTGTACCAACATAAACTAAATCATAATTATCTTTATCATCAATTAATTCTGCTAATGATTGATAAACTTTTGTTAATTTATAATCTTTTTGATACTGTACAGCTTTTTTAAGAGTACGATTGTAAATTCCATAAGCAATAATATTCTCATGATATTTACTATTTTTAATATCATCTAAAAACCATTTTGTAATTCTTCCTGCACCAATAAAAACTATTTTCATCTTTTTTTTCCTTAATGATATTAAAAAACAAAATTTTCTAAATAATTTTTAATATTTTCAATTCAATTTTTATAAATTTTTTCTCTTGCTACTCTAATATCATTAACACGCTTTAAAATGCTATTTTCTGAATCTTTAATACGAGTACAACTTTCTTCAAGCACACGATTTAATTTTGGTAATTGAGTCGCTTTTCAATTATTAAAATATTTAATTTTTTCATCATAACCTTTTTGATTATGATTACTTTCTAAACGATATTCAATTTTAATTAAAGTTCTTAAAATTTGTCCCACAAAATAAAAACTTTCACTATCAGTAAGATAAATATTTGAATTATAATCAGAACGCTTAAATGGAATGCCTGGATATTTATTATTAAAACTAGTAGCAATCAAAATTCCATATTTAGAATTTTGTTTTGCCATATCATCAATTAATTTCTTTTCTCAATTATTATTTCATTCTGCATTTTTAACTTCATAAACTATTCTTCCAATAACATTATTATCTTGTCTTACTTCTTGTAAGTAATCAGCTTTTTTATCTTGATCAGTAATTTTAAAAATAATATCATCTGGTTCAAAAACTTTTCTTAATTCAGCTTCAATTTCATGCTCAAAATTTTCACCTTTAGTTTTATTTTGAATTAATTTATTTTGTAAATTTGCTTTTTCTAATTCACTAATCTTAACTTTTAAATTATTAATTTCCTCATGAGTTTGCTTAGTTAATTTTATTTCGTGTTGAGCTAAAACTTTTTCTAACTCAACATTATTAGTCTCTATCTTATTTTTTTGTTCGGCAATAACTTGATTCAATTTATTAAGTTCTGCTTGATTTAACTTAATTAATTCCTTTTCTTTATCAACTAATAATTTTTCTAAGATTAGTTTCTGTGTTTCTTTTGTTTTTTCTAATTCACTAATCTTAGTATTTAATAATATAATTTCATTATGTTTTTCTCTAAGCAATTTTGCTTCATGTTGAGCTAAAACTTTTTCTAACTCAGCATTATTAGTCTCTATCTTATTTTTTTGTTCAGCAATAACTTGATTCAATTTATCAAAATCTGCTTGATTTGCTTTTAATTGTTCATTTTCCTTTTCTGCTAATGCTATTTTTATTGATTTTATTTGCTCATTTTTATAATATTCTTGTAATTTAGTTTTTAAAACTTGAATATATTCAGTTTTATGTTGTTTAAAAATTTCACTTAAATGATTTAAAATCTTTTCATTTTCTTTAAAATCTTTTTCTGTAATTAAATGATTACAATTAGGGCATTTAAATTCAAAGTTCATTTTACACCTCTATTTTCTTGGTTGACTTAATATTATTCTTTATAAAAATAATTATAAATTAATATTATTTTTATTCAATGAACAAAAACAATTAAAAAACTAATAAAATAAAAATTATTTGACTAAATTTAAGATAAAATATTACTGATGAAAAAAGGTGAAAATAATGTCATGAAATAATTTTAATCTGAAACTTTGACTTCTTGAAGCACTAAAAAGTAATCAAATTAACCAACCAACTCAAATCCAAGAACAAGTAATTCCTTTAGTTTTAAAAGGCAATAATTTAATAGTTACTAGTCCAACTGGAACAGGTAAAACTCATTCCTTTCTAATTCCAATTTTAAATACTATTGAAAGCAATAATAAAATTCAAGCAATAATCATAACTCCAACAAGAGAATTAGCACAACAAATTTTTATCTTTACAAAACAACTAATAAAAAACCAGCCAATTAAAGTAGCCTGTTTTGTTGGTGGTAAAGAATTAAAAAAACAAATAGATACTTTTAAACATGGCCAACCTGAAATCATTATTGGTACTGTAACAAGAATTAAAACCCTTTATCAAAATCATTCTTTAAATATAACTACAGCAATAACTTTAGTTTTAGATGAATGTGACATGTTATTTGAGTTAGGTTTTATTAAGGATTTAGATTTTTTAATGACTAAATTAAACAATAAAATTCAGTGTCTAGTTTTTTCTGCAACAATAAATCAAGAATTAGAAAACTTTTTAAAAAAATATTTTAATAATACAAAAACCATTAATCTCAATAAAATAGTTGTACCAAAAATTGAACATATTTTTATTAATTGTCCTTTTAATCAAAGAAAAAATGAATTATTAACATTAGTAAATTTAATTAACCCTTATCTATGTTTGATTTTTGTGAATAATAAAAATCAAATTACTACAATCGGCGAGTTACTAATTCATGCTGATAAAAAAACTGCTTTGCTTCATAGTGATTTATCTGCTAGAAATCGCCAACAAATTTTCAAAAGAATTAAAAATCTTGACTATCAATATCTAGTAACTACTGATGTTAGTGCAAGAGGAATTGATATCCCTGGGATATCACATATTATATCTCTACAACTACCCTCTGATTTAAATTATTACCTACATCGCGCTGGTAGAACTGGTAGAAATAATCAAACTGGTATTTCATATCTTTTTTATGATGATTATGATTTAAATGCAGTTAAAGAACTTAAAAAAAATAATCTTAATATAAAATATTATAAAATTAAAAAGAATGAATTAATTGCTGAAATAAATATAACTAATAAAACTAAAAATGTTTTAGAAAGCAAATTAGCTTTACAAACAATTAATCGTTTTCATGCTAATAAAAAGGTTAAACCAAAATACAAAAAAGATTTTAAAACAAAAATTACTAAAATTAGAAAAAAAGAACACCAAAAAACAAAAAAACTACGAGGTAAATAATGAATAATAAAGAACTTATTATTGGTTGTCATGTTTCAATGAAAGCACCTAAATACTTATTAGGAGCACTTCAAGAAGCTCTTAGTTATAATGCTAATGCTTTTATGATTTATACTGGAGCACCCCAAAATGCTAATCGTAAACCAATTAAAGATTTATTTTTATCAGAATTTAAGCAACAATTAACAAGCAATGAAATCAAAATTGAAAATGTAGTTGTTCATGCACCTTATATCATTAATTTAGCAAATACAATTAAACCTAGTACTTTTGATTTTTCTGTTGAAGTTTTACAAAAAGAATTAAAACGTTGTCAAGAAATTGGGGTTAAAACAATAGTACTTCATCCAGGAAGTACAGTTGGTGCTGAAAAAAATCTAGCTTTAAAAAAAATTATTCAAGGTTTAGATCAAGCATGTTTTGAAAATCAAACAGTAAAAATTGCTTTAGAAACTATGGCAGGTAAAGGTAATGAAACTTGTAGTAATTTTCAAGAATTAGCCTATATAATTAATAATGTTAAAAATAAATCTTTAATTGGCGTTTGTTGAGATACATGTCATTTATATGATGCTGGTTATGATTTAGTTAATAATTTAGAAAATATTATCAAAGAATTTAATCAACTAATTGGCCTTGATAAATTATTAGTTCTTCATATTAATGACTCAAAATTTGGTTTAAATAGTCATAAAGATCGTCATGCAAATTTAGGGTTAGGAAAAATTGGATTTGAAAGCCTAATAAACATTATTTATCATCCATTATTCACTAAAAAAATAAAAATCCTAGAAACACCTTGAATTAATAATAAACCACCTTATAAAAAGGAAATAACTATGATTCATAATAAATCTTTTAATAAAGATTCTTTATTAGAACTTAAAGGAGAAAATTAATGAAAAAAATTGGTATTTTAGGTGGTACTTTTGATCCAATTCATAATCAACATATCAAAATTGCTAAAACTGCATATCATAAATTAAAACTTGATGAAGTATGAATTTTGCCAACAAATAAAAATCCTTTAAAAAACAATGTCAGTGCTAGTACTAAACAAAGAATCACAATGATTAAACTAACAATTGAAAATTTTCCTTGATTAAAACTTAATCAATATGAATTACAAACTAAAAATAAAGTTAACTATACAATTGATACAATTAAACATTTAAAAACAACTTATCCTAATACTAATTTTTTCTTCATTATTGGTTCAGATAATTTATATACATTAAATAAATGAAAAGAAATTAATGAATTAACTAACTTAATTCAAATTATTGTTGTCAATCGTCCCCATTATCGAAAAAGTATTAAATTAATGAAAAAATATCATTGCCAAAATTTAATTGTTCAACCAAGCAGTGATATTAGTTCCTCAAAAATTCGTAGTGGCGAAATTATCAACTTACTTAATTCAAAAGTAATTGACTATATCAATGAAAATTTAATTTATGTCCATGAACGATTAAAATTTTACTTAAATAATGAGTGCTATCAACATTGTATTAATGTTGGTCAAACAGCCAAAGAACTAGCAAAAAAACATCATGTCAACACTAATAAAGCATTAATTGCTGGAACTTTTCATGACATTGCTAAGCAATGATCAAAAGAAAAACTAACTAATTATCTTAATAAATACTACCCTGAAGGCTTAAAAGCACCATTTAACTTATATCATGCTTATGTTGGAGCTTTATATTTAAAACATCACTGAAAATTTCAAAATCAAGATATTACAACAGCAATTTTCAAACATACTAGTGGAGCATTAGAAATGAGTAAATTAGATTTAGTAGTTTTTTTAGCTGATAAAATTTCTTATGAAAGAAATTATCCTCAAGTAAAAGAAATAAGAAAATTAGCTAATGAAAATTTAACTTTAGCATTTAGTAAATATCTAGAATTATTAAAAAGTCATTTAATAGAAAAAAAAATAAAATTAAATCATGATTTTCATTTAATTTATCAAAAATGACATCAAAAATAAAAGAAAGGTAAAAACATGAAAAAAGCAAAAATTAAAAGAAAAAATGAATATGAAGAAGTAAAAATTAAAAAAAGTGGTTTTCTTTCAACAATTATTAAATATTATAAAACCTATCCACTTTTATACACAATAGCTATTGTTGCAACAATTTTTTCTTCTATTCTAACAGTTTTGATTCCAAAAATAACTAATAATTATCTAACTCAAGGTTTTAATTTAAACAAAATTATTGAATTAACTTATATTTTAATTGCTTTACAAATTGGTGCAGGAATATTAATGTATATTAAAAATCTTGCTGGTAATGTTATTGGAGTTAAAATTGAAATTGAATATAGGAACAAAGTTTTAGAACATCTCTTAAAAGTTGATATGTCGTATTATGAAAATAATAAAATTGGTGCGTCACTAACTAAACTAATTAGTGATACTGAAATTATTGGCAATAACATGCAAGCTATTCCCTTAACCTTTCTTAGTTCAATTGTAACTATTATTGGAACAATGACAGTTGCTTTTTCAATTAATTGACAAATGTCTTTAATTGTTTTAGCAATAATTGCCATTATTGGAATTATTGCAATTCTTAGTGTTCAAATTATTAAAGTTCTAAATTACACATGAAGAAAAGTCTATACTGAAGTTAATGCTGATGTTACTGATAGAATTTCAATAATTGGTTTAATCAAAAGTAACGGAACACAAGATTCAGAAATTAAAAGAATTTTAGCCGATCATAAAAGATACTATAAGTCTGCAATCAAAACAATTAACTTTGATAGTTTTGCTTGAGCATTACTATTTACTTTACTAACAGGTATTAACACTGTTGGTTTAATTACTGGAATAATTTTTGCTAGTAAAGGAATTATTAAGCCAGAAGTTATTATTTCCTTTATGCTATCAGTCAATACCTTAATTTTTCCCATTATTCAAAGTATTCAATTTTTAAGTAACTGAGCTAAGACTTCAACTTCAATTTTAAGAATTAATGAAATTTTAAATGTCAAACCAAAAATTTTTGATACACCAAAATCAATTAAAATTGATGATATTAAAGGTGATATCGTTTTTAAAAATGTTAGTTTTCGTTACAAAGAAGATTCACCATGAATTTTAAAAGACTTTAGTTTTACTTTTAAAAAAAGTAAAAGCTATGCTATTGTTGGAGCAACAGGAGCAGGAAAAAGTACAATTAGCAAATTATTATTACGTTTTTATGATCCTAATATTGGTGAAATTCTCATCAATAATATCAACTTAAAACAAATTAATTTAAAGTCTTATTTAAAACATATTGGTTACATTGAACAAAATCCACAAATTTTATATGGTGACTTTATTGAAAATATTAGATACACCAAACAAAATGCTACTTTTGAAGAAATTCAAATAGCAACAGAAAAAGCTAATCTTGATGGATATATTAAAGAACTACCTGATAATTATGAAACAATTTTAGGAGAAAAAGGAATGAATCTTTCAGGAGGTCAAAAGCAAAGAGTTGCTATTGCTAGAGTTTTCTTAAAAAATCCTCAACTATTAATTTTAGATGAAGCAACAAGTGCTTTAGACAATATTGTTGAAAAAGAAATTCAAACACAATTTAATAAGCTAATGGTTGGTAGAACAAGTATTGTTATTGCTCACCGTCTATCAACAATAAAAAATGTTGATGAAATTTTAGTTTTAGAAAAAAATACTGGTCTTGTTCAAACAGGAACATTTGATCAATTAAAAATTCAAGATGGACACTTTAAAAATCTCTATCAAGCTGGACTGATGGATTAAAAAATAATAATTCATAGATAAAATACAAAATATAATTTGTTATTTTGTTATGAAGATATTGAAAAATAAGAAATTTCAAATTTTTGTTATATATTGAATCTTTTAACTTTTAAGATAAAAAAACAATGATAGATGAATATTTTCATCTATCATTGTTTTAAGACTTACAGTTTACTCTTTTACAAGTTCAGCAATAACATCGCCTTGTTTAACTTTTCCATGTTTTAAAATATTAATTTTATAACCATACTCGCCAATCGTTTCTTTAGTAAAAACGATTGGCGTTGTAATGTCTTTACCACTTTTTTTAATTGCCTCTAAATCAACTATTACCATTAGGTCTTTTGCTGTAATTTTGTCTAATTTTTTTACCTTAACATCAAAACCTCTACCATTTAATTCTACAGTATCCATACCAATATGAACCAAACATTCAATTTTTGTTGATTTCTCAGTGATACCATAAGCATGACCAGCATCCAAAGTTGTTGTTAAAATTCCTGAAATTGGAGCAACAAATGATGTTTGTTTCATACCTTTTGGAATAATAGCTAAACCATCTCCTAACATCTTATTTGCAAATACAGGATCTTTTACATCTTCTATTCTAATTACTTCACCTGAAACTGGTGCATATACTTCAATTCTTTTTTTTCTAAAAAAAAGCATTTTTTCCTCCAAAGTTAAATTTTTTTTAAAATTATCTAAAAAACTACCCTAATTTAAAATGTCAACAAATTTTTCTTTCACTAATTTTTCTACTTGATCATTAGTTTCACAAGCCAACGCTTGTTTAACTAATGCTTCCATGTCTTTTTTATTTAAACTATTAATTAATTTTCTTGTTGCTAAAATATCAGAAGCTGACATTGAAAATTCATCTAATCCCATACCTACTAATAATGGCACAGCAATTTTATCACCTGCCATCTCTCCACACATACCAACAGGAATTTCTTTTTCATTAGTTTTAGCACCATCAATTGTCATTTTAATTAATCTTAAGATTGCTGGATGATAAGGCTGATATAAATAAGAAATTTTCTCTGACATTCTATCTGCAGCTAAACTATATTGAATTAAATCATTAGTTCCTATTGAGAAAAAATCAGCATATTTAGCAAAAATATGAGCATTAATAGCTGAAGAAGGAATTTCAATCATCATTCCAATTTGAATACTATCATTAACTTTTTGCCCTTCTTTAATTAATTCTTTTTTACAATTTAAAACAAATTCTTTAGCTGCTTTAAATTCTTCAACAGTAGCAATCATGGGAAACATAATTGCTAACTGTCCATAAACTGAAGCTCTTAATAAAGCTCTAATTTGTGTTTTAAAAATATCTTTTCGATCTAAAGACAACCTTATTGCCCGATAACCTAAAAAAGGATTCATTTCATGTGGTAAGTTTCAATAAGATAACTTTTTATCTCCACCAATATCTAAAGTTCTAATTACAACCTTATAAGGCTTCATTTTTTCTAAAGCAATTTTATATTCATTAAATTGTTCTTCTTCACTTGGAAAATTAGTATTTTCCATGTATAAAAACTCAGTTCTAAACAATCCAATTCCTTGCGCATCGTTTTCTAACGCTGAATCTAAATCCTTTGAAGAACCAACATTTGCTTCCAATTTAAATTCATACTTATCTTTAGTAATTGTTTTTTTACCTTTAAAACTAAGCAATTCAGTTTTTAAATTAAATCAATTTTTTTCTTGCTTTTGTCAACTTTTAATTTCATCAGTGGTTAATTTAAGTTCAACTAAGCCACTATTACCATTTAAAGCAACATATTCATCATCTTGTACTTTACTAGTAATATTTTTTAATCCTACAACAGCAGGTATTCCTAAACTTCTTGCCATAATTGCTGAATGAGATGTTCTTCCACCAATATTACATAAAAATCCTTTAACAAAGTTTGGATTTAATTGACTTGTTTGCGAAGGAGTTAAATCATTAGCAACAATTATTACCTCATCTTTGATATCACTTAAAAAAGTATCTTTAATTCCCAAAATTTGATTTAAAAGTTTAGTTTTAATATCAAGAATATCTGCTGCACGTTCACGCATATACTCATCTTCTAAAGTACTAAAAATTTGATAATAGTTATCACATGCAAGTGTAACTGCTTTGCTTACATTCCATTTCTCATTAGTAATTAATATCTTAATTTGTTGATATAATTCTGGATCTTCTAAAATTGATAAATGAGCTTCAAAAATAGCAGCATGTTGCTCTCCTAAATTTTTTCTTGTTTTGATAATCAATTCTTTAAGCTCATTTTTAACATTTTTTATTGCTACATCAATTTTACTAATCTCAGAATTTAAATCTTTTTCACTAATTTTACTATCACTAATTTTAGTTAGCTTTTCTTTTAAAATTAGAACTTTGCTTACTGCAACTCCATTGCTAGCACCTGTACCGTGCATTTTCATTAATAGATACACACTCCTATATTTGATTTAAATAATGATGATAATCATTATATAAATTATAATAAAAAAAATTCAAAAATTATATTAATTCTAATAAAAATTTAAAAAAGTAATAATTTACATTTTTTTGAATATTTTATTTATTATAATAAAAAATATATTTTTTATCTAAATTAATACTATAATAGATTGTGTTTATTATTTTACGGATTAAGAACATTAATTAAATAAGAAAATATTTTTATTTAATTAATTTTACGTCTTT
>JBOFXA010000034.1:0-3680 GCA_051653845.1 Spiroplasma sp.
AAAGATCAAACTACTACTTTTATAATTAAAGTGAAAGTGGATGATAATAGAAATAGTGAATTAGTAGTTAGAGCAATTAATAGTACTACTTTTGATGTAGGAGTTAATATTGATGTTAGTGCAGATTATGTATACTCTAAAGTTAGTGCTGAATTTATTAAAAATCGATTGCCTGGAAATATACAAAAGCTTTTTAAAGATAGTTTATTTACTTTAAATAAAATTACTAAAAAAAATGGTAAAGAAATATCAGATGCAGATTTTCAAAGATCAGGAATTGTTGATACGAAAATAAACTACAATTATGCTGAATTTAAAAATCAAACTACTACTTTTATAATTAGAGTAGTTTGTTAATAAAAAGTAATTGAATTATATGAGGTGAAAGTAATGATAAATTTTAAAAAATTATTAACTACTATTGGTTTAGCAGCTATAGTTGTTCCTGTATCAATGAGTGTTATTGGATGTGATTTAAGTGATATAGGAAAAGCTGGAGGGAAAAATACTAATGAAAAAGTAGTCAATGAAATTAATAAGACTATTTTTACTTACGGAGTTGCAGTTGGTATTAGTGCAAGTGATGTAGATTCTTCAGTTTGTGTTAAAGTTATTGGAAGTCAATTACCTGCAAATTTTAAAAAACTTTATAATCCTAGTTTATTCATTAAGCATGATATTACTAATGAAAATGGTGTATCATTATCAGATTCAGATTTTCAAAGAGTAAGAACTATCAAGGCTAAAATTCTTTATAGTTATGCAGAATTTAAAGATCAAACTACTAATTTAACGATTAAAGTAGTAGATTTATAGTTATGTAGAATTTAAAGATTAAACTACTAATTTAACGCTTACAGTATATAAAGAAAAGTAAGATAATTAGGAATACATAAATTAAGTAAGGATAAAAAAATGAAGAACAGATTTAATAGTGTGTTTTTCATTTTTTAATTATTTATTAAAATTATTAGTTTACTTTTTTGATCTGAAAAACATATAATTAATAAAATAGTAAAGATTGGAGAAAAATAGATGAAAAAATTTAAGGAAATACGAGTTAAATATAGTGAAGCAAAAAAAGTTGGAAAACTTGCTAATTCTGATTTTGATTCTTTGTCTAAAACTCTTAATTCTAAAATAGGTATTCCAAATCAAGATAGAATAAAACAACTTGAGAAGTTTGGTAATAATCAAACATCAATTAAAAAGTTTAATCATTTTAAAAAATTTTTTGAGGTCCTAATTGAACCTTTTAATTTATTATTATGAGCAGTTGCAGTGATTGAATTTTTTATTTTTTTATTTTATGGTAGAAAAATAATTGATTTGGTTTCTTCATTGGTTGTGCTTTTTATGATTATTTTAGCTGGTTTTGTTGATTATATTCAGGAACTTAAAGCTTATAAATTAAATCAAAGTTTAAAAGTTTTAGTTTCAGATAAATTTTTCATTTTAAATCAAGAAATTGATAATCTTAACACTTTTAATTTTAATGAAGCTAATAAGAAATTAATTCAAGTTAATCAAGAAGATTTAGTTGTTGGTGATGTTATTTCTTTAAAACAAGGAGATTTAGTTCCTGCAGATGCTAGAATTATTTGAGAAAGTCATTTAGTTGTTGATCAATCAACACTAACAGGAGAAAATAATTTTATTAGAAAAAATCTTGTTAATAAGGGTAATAAAATTAATGAATATACTAATATTTTATTTGCCCAAACCATTATTACTTCAGGTAAGTGTTATGCAGTAGTTATTAATACTGGTGATAAGAATTATTCGCAATCAATTCTAAGTATGACTGAACAAGTTGAAAATAAATCTGATTTTACTAAAGGAATTAGTAAACTAACTAAATTATTAGTAATTTCAATTTTATTATTTATTCCTTTTATTTTTGTTGCTAATGGATTAAGAACAAGAAATTGAATTGAAGCATTAATATTTACTTTGTCAATTGTTGTTTCTCTTACTCCAGAAGCTCTTCCTGCAGTAATTTCGTCTAACTTAAAAATTGGCAGTAAGAAATTAGTAAAAGAAGATGTTATTGTTAAGAATATTGAAGTAATTCAAAATATGGGTAGTGTTGATATTTTAACAACTGATAAGACAGGAACACTAACTGTTGATGAGATTGAAGTTACTGATGTTATTGATATTAATGGTAATTTTTCAGATTGTGTTGCTGAGTGTGCATACATTAATGCTTTTTTTGAAAGAAATCTAATAAATAAAATTGATGAAGCAATTTATCAGAAATTTAAAACCAACTTTGATGTTCATAAAATCAAATTAATTGATGATATCCAATTTGATCATGAAACTAAAATTAGTAGTGTTTTAATTAAAAATGGAAATGTTACTAAACAAATTACTAAAGGATCAGTTTCAGAAATGATAAGTATCATTTCACAAGTTGTAATTCAAGATAAGTTCTTTCCTTTAGATGATGCTTTTAAATTAAAAATTAGTAATTTAATCGCTAGTTTAACAAAAAAAGGTTTTCGAGTGATTATTGTTGCTTCAAAAAAAACAGATAGCATTATTACTAATGATTTAGTTTTTGAAGGAATTATTTCTTTTGAAGATAAGTTAAAAGATGATATTAAAGCAGTAATTAAAACAATTTATGATTCTGGAATTGATTTAAAAATTTTAACAGGTGATTCATTAGAAGTTTCAGAAATTATTACTAATAAATTAGCAATGAGAAAAGAAACTAGATTAGTTGGTCAAGATTTAGAATTTGATGACAAAGAAAAATTATATCAACAAATTATTGCTGCAAATGTTTTTGCTAAATTGTCACCATTTGAAAAAGCGAGAATTATTGAAATTTTAAAATTACATAATGTTGTAGCATTTTTAGGAGATGGAGTTAATGATGCTGGTGCTTTAAAATTAGCAGATGTTGGAATTTCAGTTAACAATGGTACACCAATGGCTAAATATGCTTCTGATGTTATTTTGCTAAAGAAAGATTTAGATGTTTTAGAAAAATCTTTTATTAAAGGTAGAGAAATTTTTTATAATGCTCTTAAATATATTAAATTAACAATTGCATCAAATTTTGGTTTAATGCTAACATTGTTAATTAGTTCATTTTGTTTTGATTTTGCAGCAATGGCACCAATTCAATTGTTGATGCAGAACTTAACTTTTGATTTAGCAAATTTATTGTTTGTTGTTGATAAAGTTGATGAAACAGCAATTAAGCGACCAGTAAAATGAAATATTAAAACAATTTTTCCTTTTGTTTTTGTCAATAGTATTTTAATGTCAATTATTAGTATTACTAATTTCTTAATTATTGGTTATGGATTTAACTTTTTTCACTACATAGAACAAGCAGAATTTAAAGATATTTACATCACACAATTTCAAACAATGTTCTTTATTGAAGCAATGATAACTCATATTTTCTTTCTTTTCTTTGCAAGAACTGCTAAAGTTTCATTTATTCAATCAAGACCTTCACTTGTTTTCTTTTTAGGATTATTAAGTTTTTTAGTAGTGCCATTCTTTTTTACTTTTGTTGATCCTTTAACAAGTCTTTTTGCTTTAGCAAAGCCACCATTATTATGACTAACAGTACTACCAGGATTAATTCTCTTTAATTGAATTTTAGTTGAAGTAACAAAAGTAATTATGGTAAGGAAATTTAATATTTGAATTTA
>JBOFXA010000035.1:0-1949 GCA_051653845.1 Spiroplasma sp.
CTTTTTTCTTTGTTTATAATTAATTTTAGATAGGGGGCTATTGAAGTGAATAAAACAAAAGACACTAATTTTTGAATTATAAAATTAAAACTTGATGCAGAAAATATCATCAATGATGCAAAAAATGATCACTCACTAACAGAAGCAGAACTAATTAAATTTAAAAATGTTATTGAAAAAATTAATCAACTTCAAATTCAAGAATTAAAGATGAGAAAAAAATGAAGTAGTGAAGAAGTTGATAAATTAATTGCTGAAGTAAATAACAAACATAAAGATTTAATCGATTATATCCATTACATAATTAATTAAGTTCTAATGTTTTTTATTTATACCCTTATTAAAATTAGTACTTTTTTCAAAGTAGCGTTATAATTTTTTTAAGAAACTTGGGAGAAAAGTTATGACTTTAGGGGAAGTACAGATTAGTAAATCTACTAATCAATATTTATTTTTTGAAAATTACCAAAAAGAAAGTTTAATTAAGATTAGAAATGATTTAAAAACTCATTTTGAAAATGTTGATCAAGAAATTTTTTTATCATCGTGAAGATAAAATAAGGGTTATATCCCAGATGGATTTAAACCAAGAACCATCCTAACAATCTATGGTCCTGTTACTTATAAAAGAAGAATATATAAGTATTGAGATGAATATCGCTATCGATATGTTTTTCTAGCTGATAAAAAATTGCAAGTAGAAAGATATAGTCGAATTACTAGTCATTTAAAATTCAAAATTTTAGAACAAATCGCTACAGGCAAAAGACAAAGAGATATTTGTGATATGTTTTCTTTTGCTAAATTTTCACGAGCAACAATCAAAAAAATTGTTAATTCATTTGATTTTCAAGAACCATTAAATATTGTTTTTGATAATTATAGTAAAGTTAAAATTCCCCAATATTTATATATTAATATGGATGAAACATATATTAAGTTAAGAAAAAATAAAAAACTTAATAAATATCGCATTCGCTTAGTTACTTTTCATACTGGTTATCATAAGTTTTATTCTTCTGTAAAAAGAAAAGTATTAGCTAACAAACGAGTTTTCTTTCAAATCTTACCAATATCCAAAAGAATTGATACGGCAGAATTTTCTTCTAATGTTGAAAAAATGGCTCATAAGTTTTACAGTAATGTTGCAACTGCTAAAGTAATTATTGGTGGTGACGGTGCACCATGAATTAGAAATGCAAGTCAATATTGACCCAATACCGATTATGTTTTAGATAAATTTCATGCATTAAGATACTTAAAACAATTATTTCCAACAAAAAATAATTTATTAAATCAGCAACAATATCAAGCAAGTAAAACATTATTTGAATCAGGTACTTATTTTGAATTACTACAGCAACTAAAACAAGCAATTATTAAACCAGAAAAAGCAAAGAAATTAAAAGAAGTAATGACTTATTTTAGAAATAATGCTACAGGAATTATCAATCAAAGTTTAGATTATAATATTGGCGTTAGTGCTGAAGGTGATATATCTCATATTATTAAATGATTATTAGGTTATGGAACTAAAGCTTTTAATTATCAAACTTTTAAAAATATGCTGCTAGTACAAACGGCAGAAATAAATCAATTAGATATTCTTAGTTATTTAAAGAGTGAATATCAAGAAGAAAAAGCAAGAGAACAACAATTTTTAAAGAAAATTCTTGATGCAAAAGTTTTACTAATTATGCTGTTACTGGTGAAATGCCACTAGCTAAAACAGATGCTCGAGGTAAATGGTATAGAAAATTCTAAAGTTAAAAAATAATTAAAATTATCTTAAATTTCATCTTCTAAAATATTACGAAAGTAATAATTTTTTTATTATTTAAATCCTTAATTATTTTTATGACTTTAATTTTTATTGATGCTATAATGTAAAAAAATTGAAAAGACGTAAAATTAATTAAATAAAAATATTTTCTTATTTAATTAATGTT
>JBOFXA010000036.1:0-2730 GCA_051653845.1 Spiroplasma sp.
GGAAAAATTATTGCTACAGGAACACCAGAACAAATAATGAACAATAAATATTCTTACACTGGTCAATTTTTAAAGCCACTCATTGCTCGCGATTTAAAAAGAAATAAATAATGACAAAAATATTAAAAAAATTCCTTAATTTTTAAGGAATTTTTTTAATTTAATATGATTAGGATTAAAATTAAACAAATTAGAATTTAAAGGTTTACTAAAGTAAATTTTAAAGTTACGATTAATTTGTATAAATTATAATTAAGGGGATGAGTGAATGAATTATATTCATTAAAATTATTTTTTACTTTCTTACTTTTTTGTTTTAAAAAAACAAAAAAATCACTTCAAAAAGGGGTATCAAACATGAAAAATTTTTTAAGTTTAAGTGCACTAACTTTAATTTTAAGCAGCTCAAGTATTATTGGTGCTAACTCATTAGATATGCAAAAAACTACTACTAGTAGTAGTAATTATGAACTTCTAACAACAACTATTTGATCACCATTACCACCAAATAGATCTTTTCTAACAACTGCTGGGGATGCATTACATCACCGAGCAGAGTGAGCATATATTACAATTAATTTAGGTAACATGAAACAAGAACAAATTAAGGGAATCGGCAGCTCCCTTAATGATAGTTATACAGAACATAAAGTACCTGATTGAAACTTTCACGGTGTTGATCCTTATGCTGGAATTCATCATGGTCCAAACTTTAGAAATTATTTCTTTGAAGATAAAATAAATTCAGGCTGAAATTATGATAAAGCAATTAGTGGAGCATACAATAATTTTTATCATTGAATGTCAAAGGGTATAGCAGACCATTGAGCAAGAGGAAAAATTAAATTTTTGTGACATTATGATAATAATTCAAATTTATTAATTGAGATTGTAGGATCATTAAGCGTTGGTGCTACATTTTCAACTGTTGAAGGAATAGCTTCAATTAAATTAGGTGACCTTTTTACAATTTACTATACAAAATAAATTAAAATAAATAAAGTTTTATTGAACATAACTTAGAAGTAATTAAAGTTGCTGACTATATAATTGATTTAGGTCCAGAAGGTAGCAAATATGGTGGAAAAATTATTGCTACAGGAACACCAGAACAAATAATGAACAATAAATATTCTTACACTGGTCAATTTTTAAAGCCACTCATTGCTCGCGATTTAAATAAATAATGACAAAAATATTAAAAAAAATTCCTTAATTTTTAAGGAATTTTTTTAATTTAATATGATTAGGATTAAAATTAAACAAATTAGAATTAAAAGATTTACTAAAATAAATTTTAAAGTTACAATTAATTTATATAAATTATAATTAAGGGGATGAGTGAATGAATTATATTCATTAAAATTATTTTTTACTTTCTTACTTTTTTGTTTTAAAAAAACAAAAAAATCACTTCAAAAAGGGGTATCAAACATGAAAAATTTTTTAAATATCCTAAGTACACTAACTTTAATTTTAAGCAGCTCAAGTATTATTAGTACTTTAGATAACTCATTAGATATGGAAAAAACTGCTACTAATAGTAACAATAATTATGAGGAAAAGATTATTAAATCACTAGTACCAACTAAAGCTTTGCTAATAACTACTGGAGATTACTTAACTACAAGAGAAGAGTGAGCATATACTACAATTAAATTAGGTAAAATGAAACAAGAACAAATTATGGGAATCGGCAGTACAGTAAATGATAGTTATACAGAACATAAAGTAGCTGCCTATAAGTATCAATATGCTTCCTTTCAGGCTGGAATTCATCATGGTTCAAACTTTAGAAATTATTTCTTTGAAGATAAAGTAGATTCAAACTGAGATTATGAAAAAGCAATTCTTAGGGCAAACTATAATTTTAATAGTACTAAAGAAATAGAAATTAAAAATGAAAAACATTGAGCAACTGGAACAATTAAATTTTTGTGATATTATGATGATAATTCAAATTTATTAATTGACATTGTAGGATCATTAGCTGTTGGAGCAACTTCAGGTGCTTGTATTGGTGAAGGAATAGCTTCAATTAATTTAGGTGATTACTTTACAATTTTCTATACAAATTAAGATAAATAAAGTTTTATTGAATAATAGGTAAAGCTAGCAAATATCAATTAAACGATATCAAAATCTATCATTCAGTTATAATATCTATTTTCAAAGATAAAAAACGGTTTAATATCTTTATTAAATCGTTTTTTATTTAAATTAATGTATTTTGCAAGTTTTTAATTAATCAATAATTTTTATTTGCTCTTTTAACTTTTCAACTAAAGCTAATTCACCAATTCCTTGACTAAAAGCTGTAGCAGCACCAGATGCTGCTGCTACTAATAAACTTTGCTTTACATCTTTTGTTTTGATGAAATCATCAATAAACCCTGTAACCATAGAATTTCCTGCTCCAACTAAATTATCAGGAGGAAAAGCACAAAGAATTAAATTAGTTGCTTACTTACAAAAAAAGCAACTAGTAAGACAATGTATATTCTTGATGAACCAAGAACTGGTCTTCATATTGATGATATTAAAAACTAATTAAAGTTTTAAATAAAATTGTTGACAATGGCGATACTGTTGTTGTTATTGAACATAACTTAGAAGTAATTAAAGTTGCTGACTATATAATTGATTTAGGTCCAGAAGGTGGCAAATATGGTGGAAAAATTATTGCTACAGGAACACCAGAACAAATAATGAACAATAAATATTCTTACA
>JBOFXA010000037.1:0-12329 GCA_051653845.1 Spiroplasma sp.
TTGTTTGTAATTTATTTCGTTTGCTTTCTTGTGAGATTGTACTTTTATTTCTTTTAAGAATTACAGCTATTTGTGAAATAGATTTACTTTCTTGATTTAATAAATAATCAATTAAATGTCACTCTTTTTGTTGTAATTGGTTATAATTAGTCATAAGGACATCCTTTCTAACTTTCATGGGTTTAAGGGGTGTCTGTTTTTATTTTAAAATAAAACAACGATATATGAATTTTCTCATATATCGTTGCACTTATAATTACAATTCATCAAGATTATTTTAAGATAATATTAGTAAGCTTGGATTTTCTAACAAAAACTTAACTCTTTGCATGAAGTAGCCAGCTGGAGCACCATCAATAACACGATGATCTATTGAAATAGATAATGGAAAAAAGTTATGAAACACTATAGTATCACTAACTAAAACTGCCTTTGATTCTAACATTCCAATTCCTAAAATTGCTACTTCAGGATAATTAATAATTGGTGTACCAATTTTTAATCCTGCTGAACCAAAATTAGTAATAGTAAAAGTACCACCTTGCATTTCTGCAGCACTTAATGTCCCTTTTCTAGCTTTATCTGCTAGTTGATTAACTTCTTTAGCAATTTCAAATATTTTCAACTTATCAGCATTTTTAATTACTGGAACCATTAAACCTTTATCAGTATCAACAGCCATACCAATGTTGTAATATTTCTTAACTAAAATTTCATTGTCATTTAAATTAAATGTTGAATTAATTAATTCAAAGCGGTCTTCTGCTAGCGCTTTAGCAACTGCTTTAATAAAAAATGGCATAAATGTTAATTTAATAACACCATTTTCAGGTTTAATAACTTCTTCTTTTAAAGTTGCTCTTAAATTAATTAAATTAGTTGCATCAACATCAAGCATTAAAGAAACATGAGGAGCTGTATATTTTGAAGTTACCATTGCATTAGCAACTGCTTTTCTTATTGGAGTTAGAGGGATATGTTTAATTGGTCCAAAACTTTCTATCTTAGCAACATTAATATTTTGAGAGCCAGTTACTGAAACACTAGGATAATTTGCAGTAGTTTGACTATGAAAACTATTCTTGGCATTTTCAATATCAATTCTTAAAACTCGCCCATTAGGGCCTGTACCTTTAATAGTAGTGATATCTACTCCTAAATCATAAGCAATGTTTCTTGCTATAGGTGTTGCTAAAACTGGCCCTGTTGCTTTGAAGTTTGATGAGCCTTCTGTTACTTTTATTTCATTTGGATTTACTGGTTGAGAAATGCTAGTAGAACTTTGTTGTACTTTTACTTTTGTTTCATTATTATTTGTTGGTTTTACTTTACTTGATGGTGCTGCTACTTTTGCATCATCACCATCAAATTCAATAACAATATCTCCTGTTTTAATAGTATCACCAGATTTACAATTAATCTTTGATACTTTGCCATTATAAGGTGAAACAATTGTATCTGAAGCTTTATCTGCTTCAATATCAAAAACATTATCACCTTTTTTTACATCTTGACCAACCTTAACATGAATTGAACTAATAGTAACTTCATCAATTCCATCCATTCCAGCAAATTTTAATTGTTGCATATTTTTTTCCTTTCTTTAAATTAATACAATTGCCAATAATTAAACAGGATATTTAATCATTTCTTTTGCTTTTGAAATTATCTTATCTGGACTAATTATAAATCATTTTTCACCTTTTGACAAAGGAACAGTAATATCATAACCAGCAATTCTAGTTGGAGGACACTTTAAGTATTCAAAACATTTTTCATTAATAGTTGCAATAATTTCTGAAGATACAGAAAATGATCTTACAGCTTCTTGCACTATTAACACTCTACCAGTTTTCTTAACTGAATCAACAACTGTATCTTCATCTCAAGGTTGAAGAGTTTGTAAGTCAATCAACTCAATTTTAAATCCTTCTTCTTCTAATAATTTTAGAGCATACTCACAATCATAAACTTTTGAGCCATAAGTAACAATTGTTAAATCTGGTTGCTCTTCAAACTGATATGATTTCAATACTTTTGCTTTTCCTAATTCTGCAACTTCATACTCATCACTAACTTCTTCTTGAACAGAAAAAGTATATTCATTGCTCTTATAAGTATTGAAATAAGTTCCTAAACATTCTAAAAAAATAACTGGATCATTATCTTCAATTGCTGCTAGCAATAATTTCTTTGTATCATTAGGCTTTGAAGTCATAACGACTTTTAAACCTGGAATATGACAAAATAAAGCTTCAATTGCTTCAGAATGATGTTCTAAAGCACCATTAGCACCATTATTTCAATCATAAGAAGGTAATCTTACTACAAGTGGACAAGTATATCTTCCTCGTGAACGATTACGCATTCTTGCTGCATGTGCTAATAACTGTTGAAAAGCTGGATAAGCAAATCCAGAAAATTGCATTTCAATAACTGGCCTCATCCCATTAATACTAGCTCCTACAGCAGTTCCTGCAATTAATGCTTCTGCAATTGGAGCATCAAAACATCTTTCAACACCAAATTTCTTTTGTAAACCTCTTGTTGCTCGAAAAACTCCACCAACATTTCCAACATCTTCACCATAAACTAGAACATTATTATGTTTTTTCATTGCTAATTCCAAAGCTAAACTAATAGCTTGAACATTGTTACGTTTCATAATTATTTGTTCTCCTTTCTGTTACTAAAATAGTTTTTGGCTTCGTTTTTTTGCTCTTCTAGTTTTGGTGTTAGTTTTTCATAAGTATAATCAAAAATCTCATCAATTGAAACAGCACTATTTTTTTGCGCTCATTCAATAGCTTCCTTAACTTTTTTAATATTACTAGCATTTAAAGCTTTTTCTTTTTTTTCATCTCACAACTTATTTTTTTCTAAATAAGTTTTAATTCTAATAATTGGATCTTTTTTTAATCATTCTGCTTCATTTTTATAATCTTCTTCAGTAAAATAATCTTTTTTAATATCAAAAGCTGAATGAGCTAACTGACGATAAGTCACAGCTTCAATTAAAGAAGGACCTTGATTATTTTTAGCTCTTTCAATTGCAACATTTGTTGCATGATAAACAGCAAAAAAATCATTACCATCAATTCTAATGTTAGGAATTGCTACAGCATTAGCTTTTTGAGAGAATGTTGGACTCATTGTTGCTTTACTTGTTGGTGTATCTAATGATCACTGATTATTTTCAATAAAGAAAACAACTGGCAATTTATGAATTGCAGCAAAATTAAGTGCTTCAAAAAATTCTCCTTCACTTGTACCACCATCACCAATAGTAGTAAAAATAATTCCTTTTTCTTTTTTATATTTTTCAGCTAAAGCTAAACCTGCTGCATGAGAATATTGACTAGCAATTGGAATATTAACAGGTAAAATATTTATTCCTTTAGGAATCTGACTTCCCATCTCATTTCCTAATCAATATTGAACAATTTTTTCAATTGGATAACCTGCAGTAATTCAAGCTGCATTATTACGATATGCTGGAACAAATCAATCAATTCCTTTTCTAATATTAATTGCATATCCTACTTCTGTAGCTTCTTGACCTGTTGAAGATAAAAAATTAACTACCTTACCAAGTAATTTTGGTTGATTATTAACTAAAATTACATTTCCTTTTTCATCTTTAGCATAATTCATTTCTAATTGCATCTTTTCTTGCATTCTTGACAAAGTCATTCATTGATAGGCTTGTAATAAAATTTTTGAATCAATTTTTTTTAAATAATCCAAATAACTTGGATTAATTTCTTGTTTTTCGTTTAAAATTTGAAAAATTTCTTTTTGGGGATTATCAAATTTTTCAATTCACATATAAATTTTTCCTCCTTGGACTTAAATATATCATTATTAATTATACTAATTTCTAAAAAGAAAATATATTACTTATAAATAAAATTATTTAGTAACACAAAAACTTTAAAGCATTAAAAACTCAATTACTTAATCTTGCCATAAAAAAAGCAACAATAATTTGTTGCTTTTATGATTTTTCTTTATTAAATTTCTTAATAAATTCATCATTTGGTGTAATTTTACTTTCATTATAAAGACTTCATAATTTTTCTTTATCATCTTTATTAATTTTATTTGGCATTTTAACTTTCAATGTTGCAATTAATTTACCTCTACCACGATGATTTCTACCATAATAACAGCCTTGTTGGGGAATAACTATTTGAGTACCATCCTGCATTCCTGGTTTTAATTGCTCTTTGAGGAATAATTCATCAATAGTTGGAATTGTAACAGAGTTGCCTAGCAAAATATCAAGATAAGAAACTGGAACATCAATTAATAAATCATAACCTTTTCTAACAAAAAAAGAATCGTCCTTAACAGTAACGTTAATAATTAAATCTCCTTGTGGACCATTAAAACGACTAACTCCACCTTTAGCTTTAATTCTTAAATTTTCACCTGTTAAAATTGAAGCAGGAATTTTAAATTCTAACTTTTGATTTTCTAAATAGAAACAGTTTCCTTTACACTTTAAACATTTTTGTAAGATAACCTTACCTAATCCCTGACAATTATTACACACTACTTGCTGGTGAAAAGAACCACCAAAAATTGAACTACCACTAACAATTTCTATCCCCTTACCATTACATTGATTACAAGTAACATAATCTTGTGGAGTTTTTGCACCTGTTTGATTGCAAGCATCACATGGTACTTCAATGTTAAGATTAAGCGTTTGTTTCTTACCTAAAACTGCATCTGCTAAACTAATAACGATATTTTTCAAATAATTTGGTCCTGGCCTATTTTTATCAAATCCTTGACTGCTAAATTCTTGACTTCTTTTTGAGCGATTTCTTGTTGAACCACCAAATAAGTCACCAAATAAATCACCAAATAAATCATTTATATCAGTAAAAGTTGATGAACTAAAGCCACCACCTTGTTGACTTGGATTAACTCCTTCATGACCATAATTATCATAAAGGTGTCTTTTTTCAGAATCACTTAAAACTTCATAAGCTTCTGAAATTTTTTTAAATTCTTCTGCATCAGCAGGATTTTTAGTAATGTCAGGATGTTTCTTTTTAGCAAGAGCACGAAAAGCACGTTTAATTTCATCTTGACTACTATTTCTACTAACGCCTAATATTTGATAAAAATCCTCTTTCCCATTTCGAGCTGTTGCCATATAATTCTTACTCCTTTATTTTTAGTAATTATTTTGTTTCTGCATCAACATCAATAACATCATCAGAAACTGTACTATCTTTGCCAGTTACTTTTTCTTGATTCTCAGTATTTTGTTGTTGCATAAATTGTTGAGCTGCAGCAAAAGCTTGCTTTAATTGCTCTAATTTTGTTTTCAATTCATCAAATTTTTCATCATCTAAAGATTTTTGTAAATCATCACGTAATTTTTTCATTTCTGCTACTTGTGGTGCTTCTGTAGCTTTTTCATCTTTATTAGTTTCTGCTAACATCTTATCAATATCATAAATATAAGCTTGAGCTTGATTTGTTAAATCAATTTCTTCCTTACGTTTTTCATCAGCAACCTGATTATCTTGTGCTTCTTTTACCATTTTATCAATTTGATCTTTATCTAAATTACTATTACCTGAAATTGTTATTTTTTGTTCTTTATTTGTTTTTAAATCTTTAGCTGTAACTGAAACAATACCATTAGCATCAATATCAAAACCAACTTCAATCTGTGGCATACCTTTTGGTGCTGGTTTAAGACCAGTTAATTGGAATCTACCTAAACTATGATTATCCCTAGCCATCGCTCTTTCACCTTGTAAAACATGAATGTCAACAGCTGGTTGATTATCTTCAGCAGTTGAAAAAACTTGAGATTTTCTAGTTGGTATTGTTGTATTACGTTTAATTAATACTGTCATAACCCCACCTAAAGTTTCAATTCCTAATGATAGAGGTGTTACATCTAATAGTAATAAATCCTTAACATCTCCTGATAGGATTCCACCTTGAATAGCAGCTCCACAAGCAACTACTTCATCAGGGTTAACTGTCTTGTTTGGTTCTTTTCCAAGTAATTCTTTAATCATTTTTTGTACTGCTGGTATTCTTGTTGAACCACCAACTAAAAGTACTTCATCAATTTGATCTTTATCTAAGTTAGCATCTTTTAAAGCTTTACGAACTGGTTCAACTGTTCTTTCAACTAAATCTTTAGTTAAATTGTCAAAATCAGCACGAGTTAATTTTTCTTCTAAATGAACTGGACCACTAGCATCCATTGAAATAAATGGTAGAGAAATTGTTGTTTCATTTGAGCCAGATAAATCTTTTTTAGCTTTTTCAGCTGCTTCTTTTAAACGTTGTAAAGCCATTTTATCTTTTGCTAAATCAACACCAACTGATGATTTAAATTTCTTTACTAAATAATCAATAATTTTTTGATCAAAATCATCGCCACCTAAGTGATTATCACCATTAGTTGATAAAACTTCAAAAGTACCATCAGCTAATTCTAAAATTGAAACATCAAAAGTTCCACCACCTAAGTCAAATACTAAAATTTTATGTTCTTTATCAGTTTTATCTAAACCATAAGCAATTGCAGCAGCTGTTGGTTCATTAATAATTCTTTCAACTGTTAAGCCAGCTATAACACCAGCATCTTTAGTTGCTTTTCTTTGTTGATCATTAAAGTAAGCAGGAACTGTGATAACAGCCTTTTTTACTGGTCTACCTAACTTTGCTTCAACAAAATTTTTAATAAAACGTAAAACTTCAGCTGAAATTTGTTCTGGAGTTAAGTCCTTACTATTAATTTTAAATTTCTTTGATGTTCCCATATCTCTTTTTACTGAGATAATTGTGTGATCTGGGTTTGTAATGGCTTGTCTTTTAGCTGCATCACCAACTAAAATTTCCTTACCTTTATAAGTAACAACAGATGGAGTAGTTCTTCCACCAGCTTCATTTTCAATAACTTCAGGTTTGTCACCTTCCATAATAGCAACACAAGAATTTGTTGTACCTAAATCAATACCAATAATTACTTCTTTCATTTTATTATATCTCCTTTTCTAAATTACTCTTTTTCTTCTTGATTTTCTTCATCAGTTTTAAGCTTATAAATTTTTACTTGAACTGGACTGATAACCCGATCATGTAATTTGTAACCACTTAGTAAAACTTCAGCAATCACATTATCTTTTTGATCTTTAGTTTCAGAAAGAATTTCAATTTTTTCTGAAACATTATCTTTAATACTATCAAATTCATTTCCAACTTTTTCTGTTATTTCTTCTAATCCTTCTGCTTTTAAAGTTGCTTTGAAATTGCTGAAAATATGCTTAAAGCCAACTAAGAAATTCTTAACATTCTTATTATCAGTTTTAAAATTTAAAGCTCTTTCAAATTCTAACAATAAAGGAACAATAGTTTCTTTAATAAGATTTTGATTAACATATTTCTTAAATTCATCATTACGAATTTCTTGCTCTTTTAAAGTATTAACTCTAGTTGCTAGAATTAACTTTTTTTGCTCTTCTTTAAGTTTGTTAAGCATTTTTAATAATTCTTGATTTTCTTCATATAACAACTTATTTACTTTTGCTAAATCAACTTCTTGAGCTTCCTCTTTTTTTTGTTCATTTTCTTTAATAGTTTCATCATGTGTATTTTGTTCAGACATTATATCACCTCATTACTTTTCTAGCCAAATTTATTTTCGATAGTTTCATTAATTCAATTAAGAATTTCAGTAATTTTTTCATATTCCAATCTTTTTGGCCCAATAATGGCAATTTGACCTTGATCACTATCATGAATTTTAAAAGTCGTAGTAATCATAGCCATATCATCATTATCTTTACCTAATTCTTCACCAATCTTAACGTGAACTTGCTGATTTTTACTTAATTTATCAAAATAAATTCAAGGAGATTGCAAATTAATAAAATTTAATAAAGCTTTTACTTTTTTAATATCATTAAACTCTGGATTTTCTAACATATATTGAACTCCATGAGTTGAAGATAATGGTTTAGAAAAATTAATTAAAGCATTAATGAATCCTTGAATAATATATTCAGATTGTTTGACCTGTTTAGCTAGAATTGGCTTTAATAATGATACTTTATCACTAATCTCACTAATTTTACTTCCAATTAATCTTTGATTAAAGATATTAACTGCTAGAGTTAAATCTTGTAAGGAAGTTTCTTTGATATTAAAAATCTTGTTTTCTACATTACCATTATTAGTAATAATAATTGCTAAAACACTATCATTATTAATTGTTAGTAATTCAATTCTTTTTAATGTATCTTCTTCAATTCTAGGACCAATAACAATACTAATTAACTTTGTCATTTCACTTAAAATGTTACTAGTTTGATTAATAACTTCACTAATTGCTAAATCTCTTGTATTAAAAATTTTATCAATTTGTTGTTTTAAAATTAAAATATCACTTTCAGCACCTTGAGTCATTAATTTGTCAACATAATAGCGATAACCTTTAGTAGCAGGTATTCTACCACTAGAACTATGAGTTTTTTCTAATAATTCTTGTGATTCTAATTCAACACATTCATTACGAATTGTTGCACTTGAACAATTAAGATTTTCAGCAGCTAAAATTGTATTACTACCCACAGGAACTCCAGTTTTAATATACTGTTCAACAATTATTTTTAAAATTTGTTCTTTCCTCTTTGTTAACATCCTAACACCTCCATTCTACTTAAAAGTTTTTTAACTTCTTAATTATAACTTTAAGCACTTACTAATATCAAGTGCTAATTTAATTTTAATTTACTTGATAAAGTAAATTCATGAGTTTTACTATCTTCAACAATAACAAATCTTTTGTTAGTAGTTAACTCATCTTTTAAAATTGCTTGAGCAATTAATGTTTCAATATGATGTTGAATATAGCGTTTAATTGGCCGTGCACCAAATTCTTGATCATAAGACTCTCTTAAAATTTTTTCAACAATATTATTGTCATAAGTAATTTGATACTCTTTTTCAAAGTTAATTCTAGTAAATAAATTATCTAATTCTCTCTTAAGAATTTCTCTAACAACATTTTTATCTAATGGTTTAAAAATAACAATTTCATCAATACGATTAATAAATTCTGGGCGGAAATGATTTTTTAGAATTCTTAATGTTTGATCTTGAGCATTTTCTTGATTCTTTAATAATTCTTGAGAACCTAAATTTGAAGTCATAATGATAATTGTATTTTTAAAATCAACTAAATGACCTTGATTATCAGTAATTCTTCCTTCATCTAAAATCTGTAATAAAACATTTAAAACTTCTGGATGAGCTTTTTCTATTTCATCAAATAAAACAATACTATAAGGATTTCTTCTTATTTTTTCTGTTAGTTGACCTCCTAATTCAAAACCAACATATCCTGGAGGAGAACCAATTAACTTGCTAACAGCACTTTTTTCCATGAATTCTGACATATCCATACGAACCATATGTTTTTCAGAATCAAATAAAATATCTGCTAAAGTTCTAGCAACTTCAGTTTTTCCAACACCAGTTGGTCCCATAAAAATAAATGAACCAATTGGTTTAGAAGGATCTTTAATGCCACTTCTAGAACGCATTAAAGCATCACTAACTAACTTTAAAGCTAAACTTTGACCCTTAACTCTTGTACTTAAAATTAAAGGTAGATTTAATAATTTTTCTTTTTCACTAGCTAATAAGCGATCAATAGGAATTCCAGTTCATTTAGCTACAATTGTAGCAATATCATCATTAGTAACATCTTCTTTTAATAAACGTTCAGTTTTCTTTAAGTTTTCATTACTTTCTAATTCTTTTTCTAAATTAGGAATAATACTATATTGTAACTCTCCAGCCTTACTAAAATCACCAGCTAATTGATATTGTTCTAATTGAGCTTTTGCTTGCTCTAATCTTGTTTTTAAGTCTTGAATATGTTCAATAGCAGCTTTTTCTTTTAGAAAATCTTGTTCTAATTGATCAAGGCTAACTTTTTTATCTTTTAATTCTTTATCAATCTCTTGTAATCTATTAATTGAACCTTGATCTTTTTCTTTACTTAAAGCAGCTTTTTCAATTTCCAAGTGCATTACTTTTCTTCTTAACTCATCTAAAAAAGAAGGAACTGAATCAATAGCAATTTTAATTAATGCACAAGCTTCATCAACTAAATCAATTGCTTTATCTGGTAGATAACGATCAGTAATATATTTATCTGATAAATATGATGCAGCTCTTAAAGCACTATCATGAATTTTTACTCCATGATAAGTTTCAAAACGTTCTTTTAAACCTCGTAAAATTGCTAAAGTAGCATCTACTGTTGGCTCTTTAATAATCATCTTACGAAATCTTCTTTCTAAAGCAGCATCTTTTTCAATATATTGACGATACTCATCTAAAGTTGTTGCTCCAATACAACGCAATTCACCTCGAGCCAACATTGGCTTTAATAAATTAGAAGCATCCATTGACCCTTGAGTTCTTCCTGCACCAACAATTAAATGTAACTCATCAATAAACATAATAATCTTGCCATTGGAATTTTTAACCTTATTAATAACAGCTTTTAAACGTTCTTCAAATTCTCCTTGAAATTTAGCACCAGCAATTAATGCACCCATATCTAACTCATAAATAACTTTATCTTTTAAATTACTAGGAACATCACCACGAACAATTCTTTGTGCTAAACCTTCAATAATGGCTGTCTTACCAACACCTGGTAGACCAATTAAAACTGGATTATTCTTTGTTTTTCTTGATAAGATTTCTTCAACTTTTCTAATTTCTTCATCTCGACCAATTACTGGATCCATTTTTCCTGATTTAGCTTGTAAAACTAAATTACGGCCAAATTTTTCTAAAATCTTTGAATCATTACTATAATTAGGAATTTCTGCAAAATTAAATGCCATAATAACCTCCTTAGCAATTATATTATTCAATTGCTAATTTTCATATATTTAAATTATATCAAAAAAATTAGCAGTTGCAAGTATTAATTGCTAATTTTAATCACAAACTATAAAGAACCCATTCATGAATTTTAAATAAAGACTAACATATTACGTTTTTTGTACTTATACTATCGCTTTTTTTCATGGTTACAATCACAGCAAATAGATATAGATTCTTTATTTGATAACTTCTCACTGTTATCTTTTGATTAATATCAACATTCTAGAACTTATTAGCTTTTTTGAATAACTAATTTAAAAAAATCACAAAAATACATGCTTTAATTGCTTATTTTTTAAAATTTGTTTACAATTATTAAGCATTTTTGTTAATTAAAAATAATTAAGGAGCAAATGATATGCATAAGAAAAAAAGAATTGTTGTTGGTATTAGTGGCGGAGTTGATTCTGCTATTAGTGCTTATATTTTAAAAGAACAAGGCCATGAAGTAGTTGGTCTTTTTATGCGTAACTGAGATTCTCTATTAAATAATGAATTAAATAATACTAATGATGACAACATATCAATTTGTCCTCAAGAACAAGATTATCAAGATGCTCAAAAAGTTTGTTACCAACTAGATATTAAACTATATCGCAAAGATTTTGTTAAAGAATATTGAGATTATGTTTTCAAATATTTTTTAGATGAATTTAAAGCTAGTAGAACTCCTAATCCTGATATATTTTGTAATAAATATATTAAATTTTCAGCTTTTCTAAACTACGCAAGAAAAGAATTAAATGCTGATGCTATTGCTATGGGTCATTATGCTCAAGTAAAATTTGATGAAAAAACTCAAACTTATCAATTATTAAAAGCTGCTGATTCTAACAAAGATCAAAGTTATTTTCTAGCACAATTAAATCAAGAACAATTAAAATATACAATTTTTCCTCTTGCTAAAATAACAAAACCTGAAGTAAGAGCAATTGCTAAAAAACTTAAACTTAACGTTGCTAATAAAAAGGATTCAACAGGAATATGTTTTATTGGTGATAGAAACTTTAAAAATTTTCTAACAAATTATCTACCTGCTAAGTTAGGAAACACTGTTGACATCAAAACAAATAAAATAATTGGTGAACATCATGGAGTTTACTACTACACTATTGGTCAAAGAAAAGGCTTAAATCTTTCAGGATTTAAGAAGCCTTACTTTGTTGTTGATAAGGATGTAAAAAACAATATTTTATATGTAGCCAATGAAAATGAAAATCACTGACTAATGCATAATAATTGTGAAGTCAATCAAATAAATTGAATTGCTAAAGAAAAACCAACAACCTTAGAATGCTTTGCTAAATTTAGATATCGTCAACCTGACATACCTGTCAAAATCACTTTTACTAATCAAGATGAAATTAAAGTTGAAA
>JBOFXA010000038.1:0-1622 GCA_051653845.1 Spiroplasma sp.
TCTTTCAATTTCTTAACAGGTGTTTTAAAATTAGAAGCTAAAGGAGATGGAGCTTGAGATACTAAGACTTTTGAAAAAGCTAAAGCTGATGCTATTTCATTAACTGTTGTTTCAATTGATCCAACTTTAAAAGCTATTGGTAATGATTATGCTGTTTCTAAAGGAATTGTAAAAGTTCAATGAAAAGAAAAAAATAATGTTGGTAGTCAATATTCTATTAATTTAAAAGCTGATGAAACAACAGGAACAATCAAAAGAAGTCTACCAGAATCAGGAGATTTAACTTTAAAAGATTTTGATATAACAAAAGGTGTATTAGCAAAATTTGCTATTGGCCAAGATAAAAACAGTCTTCCAGTAGGTTCTGACATTACAAGTAATTTAAAAGTTACTGCAGTAAAAGGTAAGGAAGTAACTGATATTGCTAAGAAAATTAGTCAAGCATTAACAGTAACAGTTACAAAAGTAACTGCTACAGGAGATAAATTTGCTGTTGGTGATACTTTAACAGTTAAGATTACTTTAGGTTCTGTACAATTTAGTACTGAATATCAATTAATATTAAAAGATAATTCTTTAATGGATGATAAAATTTTATTTGACTTGGGGCTTTATGATAGTGATGGTAAGTCTCAGGTTGAAGTAGCGTTAGCTATTAAAGATGGTAAAGTTAGTTGAAGTGCTGATAAACTTAATAATTTAACAGCAGCAAAGTTATTAACTGATGAAAATAAGGCAAAAAGTGAAGAGTCTTTCAATTTCTTAACAGATGTTTTAAAATTAGAAGCTAAAGGAGATGGAGTTTGAGATACTAAGACTTTTGAAAAAGCTAAAGCTGATGCTATTTCATTAACTGTTGTTTCAATTAATCCAACTTTAAAAGCTATTGGTAATGACTATGCTGTTTCTAAAGGAATTGGAAAAGTTCAATGAAAAGAAAAAAATAATGTTGGTAGTCAATATTCTATTAATTTAAAAGCTGATGAAACAACAGGAACAATTAAACAACATTTACCATCCCTATCAAATTTAAATTGATCAAATTTTGACAAAGATAATGGTCCATTAGCACATTTTTTTATTAATTCTCCTAAAAGCATGCTTCCAGTAGATTCTGATATTACAAGAAATTTCATAATTGAAGCAGGAAAAGGTAAGGAAGTAGCTGATATTGCTAAGAAAATTAATCAAGAATTAAAATTAACAATAAGTTCTTTTGAAATTAAATCAGAGGGTGAAACTTTTAAAGCTGGAGATATTTTAAAGTTTAAAATTACTTTAGGTTCTGTACAATTTAGTACTGAATATCAATTAATATTAGAGTAAAATCTTTGGCTGTAATAATTTTTTTAATTAATTAATCCTAAAAAGACAATTTTAAGAGTTCTTAAAGTTGTCTTTTTAATTTAGGATACTTTATTAATTGTTCTTGATGTAAGACAAGTATCATTTAAGTAAAAGACAGTAATTTGACCTAAAGTTGAGGCTCTTACTGGTTTTAAAGTTTCAACTTTAATTTCATCTTGATTAGTAAAAGTGATTTTGACAGGTATGTCAGGTTGACGATATCTAAATTTAGCAAAGCATTCTAAGGTTGTTGGTTTTTCTTTAGCAATTCAATT
>JBOFXA010000039.1:0-2151 GCA_051653845.1 Spiroplasma sp.
GTAGTTTGATCTTTAAATTCAGCATAATTGTAGTTTATTTTCGTATCAACAATTCCTGATCTTTGAAAATCTGCATCTGATATTTCTTTACCATTTTTTTTAGTAATTTTATTTAAAGTAAATAAACTATCTTTAAAAAACTTTTGTATATTTCCAGGCAATCCATTTTTAATAAATTCAGCACTAACTTTAGAGTATACATAATCTGCACTAACATCAATATTAACTCCTAAATCAAAAGTAGTACTATTAATTGCTCTAACTACTAATTCACTATTTTTATCATTTTTTGGTACTTCTTCTTTAGTTTCATTACTATTAAAAGCACTAATAGCTAAAGTAGTTGGTGAACCTACTATTGTCAGTAAACCAATTCCAGCCAAAAATTTTCTAAAATTAAATATATTTGTTATCATTTTCTCACCCCTAAATTCTATAAGTAGAATAGTACCTTTATTATACTTAGAATCCCCTATCCCATGTCAATAGTTATTTATAAAATTTACAAAAATTTAATATTTCAAACAAAAAAATAAAAAATTCAATCTTATATAATAAAAAATGAATATATTCAGTCAAGTATACAAAAGTTTTTTTATGATAAACTAGTTTGTTTTGCACCGAATAAAATGAGTGAAATCAAAAATTGCTCTTGAAAAAGTTCAATAAAATGACATTTTCATAAACTATTTCTTTTATTGATTTTTCTTCATCCACTCATCAAACTTTTTTAGAATTTCATTTTCCAACTCTTTCTCTTTTAATTGTTTTCTTAATTTAGCAATCTCTCGATCTTTGGAATCAAGATTAATTGCTTTAAATTTTTGACCATTAGTTTTGCCAGTTTGACTAACTAAAGTAGATTCTCCACCTTGATGATTTTTTTTAATCATGAGTTTAAAGCTGACTGGAAAATACAATATTTTTGTGTGACTTCTTTTTGTGTTAATTTACCTACTTTGACTTCTTCAATAACTTGAATTTTTTGAGTAACTGTTAGCATATTTTATTTATTACCTTTAATATTTATAAATAAGATTCTCCTTGCATACATAAACTATCTAATAAAACCATTTCTAACAAAAAAGTTTTTTATTGACTTTGTATACTTAGAGAATTTTATTCAAATTAATTTATGAAAGTACTCTTTTTTAAACATCAGTTTATTATTAAATTTACCATTTTTTTATCTTTACTATCCTGAAAAAACTGCAATTAGTACTAAAAATAAAACTTTATAGAAACTAATAGAATTATTAACATAGTATAACTAAAAACTTAAGGGGCTGTCCAAAATTCTGTGTCTCTATAATTCAGAGTGAATTATATTAAAAGAAGGAGAATAGAATATGGCAAAAAATGACAAAAAAGATTTAGCAATTAATAAAGTTGTTGATTATCTTTTAGAAAATATGGAAAATCCACAAGACTTATTTAAAGCTAATACTATCTTTCAAGAATTTACTAAAAAACTTACTGAAAGATGGTTCATTTGAAATTAATGTGCCAAGAGACCGTAATAGTACTTTTGAACCTGCAATTATTCCTAAAAGACAAAGAAGGTTTGATAATTTTGATCAAAAAGTAATTTCTTTAGCTCAAGCAGTTACTTTAGGACACAAAAAAGAAGATATTGATTTTTTATTTTTAATTACTGAATATGCTCGAGGAATGACAATTTCTGATATTAAAATGCAATTACAAGAACTTTATCATGGTGCAGAAATTTCAGAAAGCTTAATTAGTCAAATTACTGATAATGGTTTAGATGAAGCTAAAATTTAACAAACTAGACCTTTAGAAAAGATTTATGCCATTATTTATTTTGATTGTATTATTGTTAAAGTAAAGTAAGATAAACTACTTTATTTATAATACGTTTATCTTGCTTTAGGAATTAATTTATATGGTCTAAAAGAAGTTCTAGGGATCTGAATTAGTGAAAATGAAGGAGCAAAATTTTGGTTAAATAATTTAACAGAAATGAAAAATCGTGGATTACAAGACATTCTAGTTGCTTGCAGTGATAATTTAGTTGGAATGTCTGAAGCAATTCAAACAGTTTTTCCTAAAACACAACACCAATTATGTATTGTCCATCAAATTCCTAATAGTTTAAAATTTGTTCCATATTAAAGATAGAAAACTTGT
>JBOFXA010000040.1:0-20967 GCA_051653845.1 Spiroplasma sp.
GAATAAAATTATTAATATGGGGAAATTTTAAATTTATTTTATACAAAAGTGTACTTAAGGATTAAACATGAATAATTTAGAAATATTTTTTAAAAAGTATAAAATTAAAGATAATTTAATTTAGATGTCCATTTAAAAAGAATCCTTGATGAAAAAGAATTATTTAATTTAACTATAATTAAGAGGAATATAATAAATTAATTTTTGGAACTAATGATCAAGAAAAATTAAAATTAATTAAACTAGGATTAAATTTAAATATTATAAATAAACTAGAAAAAGATAATCAATTAATTAATATTTATAAAGTAAGGAAGCTTTTGAAAAATATAAAGATAACGTTGATGATTTTATAAAATTTGAATTAAGCAAAATATTTTTTAATTAAAATTAAAAATCAGAACAATCTTAACAATTTGTGGACAGTAACATTATGTTTTATCATGCCAATCTTAGTAAGACTACCATTAGCAATATAATTCAATTCGTAGAGCTATCTGAACTATTAAATCTTATTTTTGATAGAAAATATGAAAAAAGATTTTAAAGAAGTTAATTTTCTTAATTGTTTTTACCTAAATAATAGGAATTTTAACTGTGTATTTTTTTAAATGAAAAGACGTTCATTCTAAATAAATAATAGATTAAAAGAAATACTTATTTTAACTCTCTAATCCATAAAAAATAATATTCTTTCAATAATATCTTTAATATTGTTTTTCTTTACTTTTTTTTGTATACTTATTTAGTAGAAGAAAATTATGTCTAAGACAGCGAATGCTGTCTTTCTTATTTTTTTAATTTTACTTTTAAATGAAGGAGGAAAAATGACAGATAAAAATAAAATAATTTTAGAAGAAATTGAAAATATTGCCAAAGAAAAACAAATTAATCCTAAAGTTATTTATGAGGCTTTAAAAGAAGGTCTTTTAAAAGCTTATGAGCGACAAACTCATAAAATATTAGATAATGTTCATGTTGAAATTAATGAAACTAAAGGTAAAATTGCAATGTTTAAAGAACTTACTATTGTTGCAAAAGTAGAAGATCCAGATTTAGAAATTGCTTTAAGTGAAATTAAAGCAAAAAATCCTAATCTAACAATTGGTGATAAATATAAACAAGAAATTTCAACAGATAAGTTTTCTCGTTTAGCAATTTTTCAAGCAATTCAAATTTTCAAACAATCAATTAGAGAAGCAGAAAAAAATTCAATTTATGATGAATTTATAGATAAAATTGGCACAATATTAATTGGTAAGGTTGAAAGTATTGAAGATAAATATTGTTTAATTAAAATTGGGCGTGCTTATGCTTATTTACCAAAAAAGAATCAAATTCCTGGTGAAAAGTTTACTATTAATGAGCCAAATAATCATATTAAATTTTATGTTGAAGATATTATTAAAAACAAAAATTATGGACAAATTTTAGCTTCAAGAATACATCCTGGATTTTTAAGTTGCTTATTAGAGTTAGAGGTACCAGAATTTAATCAAGTAAATCAAGATGATAAGAATGTTATTGAAATTAAAGAAGTAGCTAGAATTCCTGGAGTTAGAGCTAAAATTGCTATTATTAATAATGATGATAGTATTGATGCTGTAGGAGCTTGTATTGGTCCAAAAGGTTCAAGAATTCAAACTATTTCAAAGGAATTAAATGGAGAAAAGATTGATGTAATTCTTTATGATGAAAATATTAAGAATTTTATTATTAATGCCCTAGCTCCAGCCAAAGTTATTTCAATTAAAATTAATGAAAATGAACAACAGGCCGATGTTATTGTTCCAACTGAGCAGTTTTCTTTAGCAATTGGTAAGGATGGAATGGCTGCTAAACTTGTTGCTAGACTAACTCATTGAAAAATTAATATTATTTCTTTAGAACAAGCAAACAGAAATAATATTAAATTTGGTTGAAATGGTAATTTAAAAGAAGCAGAATATGAACAATTTATTAACAATTTAAAAAATAAAGTTAATTTTAAACAAAGATAAGTTAAGTTAAGAATGTCAACTTCTTCTTTAAAAAAATATAAAAAAATACCAATTCGTAAGTGTGTTGCTAGTAATCAGATTCTGCCCAAAAAAGAATTAATTAGAATTGTTAAAACAAAAAATGGAAAAATATTCGTTGATCATAGTAGTAAAGCAAATGGTAAGGGTGCATATATTCAACCTAAGACTGCTTTAATATTAGAAGCAAAAAAAAATAAAATTTTAGAAAAAACTCTACAAACAAAAATTAATGATGAAATTTATCAAGAAATAATTTCTGAGATTGAAAATTATTGAGATTAAAAAGGAAGCGTGATAGTATGGCTAAAAAACAAAATTCAAAAGATATTAAAAATATTAATCAACAATTAAAACATCAATCAGCTCATATTGATGATAAAGGAGTTTTTGTTTTTCATGCACCACTCACTATTGCTGAATTAGCTAGTGCTTTGAATGTCTCAATTGTTGAAATAATCAAATATTTTATGAAAAAAGGAAAATTATATAATCAAAATCATTTATTAACAGAAGAACTAATGGCTGAAGTATGTTTAGAGTTTGGTTTTGATTTTAAAAAAACTAAAAATGTAACTTATGAAAATATTTTAGAAACTGTTGAATTTGATGATAAACCTGAAAATATGGTTGCTAGACCTCCAGTAGTAACAATCATGGGTCATGTTGATCATGGAAAGACTACTTTATTAGATACAATTAGAAATTCAAAAATTACCAATCAAGAACATGGAGGAATTACTCAACATATAGGTGCTTATCAAATTAAAACTAATGAAGGAAAATTAATTACCTTTATTGATACTCCCGGCCATGAAGCTTTTACTGAAATGCGTGTACGAGGTTCTAAAATAACTGATATCGTTGTTCTTGTGGTCGCAGCAGATGATGGAGTAATGCCACAAACTAAAGAAGCAATTGATCATGCAAAAGATGCTAATGTTGAAATTATTGTTTTTGTTAATAAAATGGATAAAGCTGAACATAAGATAGATCGTATTTTTTCTGAACTATCAACATTTGGGTTAACAAGTGAAGAATGAGGGGGAAGCACAATTTTTGTTTATGGTAGTGCTTTAAAAAATCAAGGGATAGATGATTTGTTAGAAGCAATTTTATTAGTTGCTGAAGTTAAAGAACTAAAAGCTAATCCAAATCGTTTTGCAAATGGTACAGTAATTGAATCTCATTATGATAAAAATATTGGTTCAATTTGTACTTTATTAGTTCAAGGTGGTACATTAAAAGTAAAAGATATTATTATTGCTGGTGCTATTAGAGGTAAAATTAAAAAAATGACTAATGATTTAGCAAAAGAAATTTTTCAAGCTTTACCTTCTGATGTTGTTCAAGTTTTAGGATTTGAAAATCCACCAACGCCTGGTGAAGCATTTATGGTGTTTAATGATGAAAAATTAGCTAAGAAAATTTCTTCAGCAAGACAATTGCAAAATGAATATAAAAGTCAACAAGAAAAACAAATTAGTTTAGATAATATTGCTCAAGAAGTTTCTAGTGGCAGTTTAAAGCAAATAAATATTATTTTAAAAACTGATACTCAAGGTTCTTTACAAGCTTTAATTCAAGCTTTAAATAAAATTAATGTTCAAAATATTCAAATTAAATTAGTTCGTGCAAGTGTTGGTGGAATTAGTGAATCAGATGTTACTTTAGCTGTTGCATCTAATAGTGTCATTTATGGTTTCAATGTTCGACCAAATAATATTGTTAGAGATGCTGCTAAATTTGGGGGAATTGAAATCAGATTGCATAATATAATTTATAAACTTACTGAAGAACTAGAAAATGCTGCTAAAGGACTTTTAGAACCTGAATATGAAGAAAAAATTTTAGGTCAAGCCAAAATTATTAGAACATTTCATTATTCAAAAGTTGGAACAATTGCAGGATGTCTTGTAATTGATGGATTTATTAATCGAAATAGTAAAGCTAGAATTTTAAGAGATGATATTGTGATTTATGATGGTGAAATTAACAGTTTGAAACATGAAAAAAATGATCTTAAAACAGTTAAAAAAGGTTTTGAATGTGGAATTACTATTAAAAATTACAATGATTTAAAAGAAAATGATATCATTGAAGCATATGTAATAGAAGTGGTACAAAAAAATGCCTAATCAAAAAATTGCAAGAACAGAAAAATGAATGAAAATTGAGCTTACTAAAATTTTAAAAGTAAAAGCAAAAAATCCTAAATTTAATGACATAACAATTACTGATGTTAAATTAACTAATGATTTAAGTTATGCAACAATTAAATGATATATTTATTGTCAAGATAAAGTAAGATTTAATCAAATTAGTAGTGAATTAGAAAAAGTTAAGGGTTTTTGTCGTAGAGAATTATCTCAAATAAGTAGTGCTTATACAGTTCCTCAACTGAAATTTAAATATGATGAAACAATTGAACAAGCAAATCGAATTGAAGCAATTTTAAATAAAATTAAAGATGAAAAATAATCTCAAACTTTCAAAAATACTCATGATTACAATCATGAGTATTTTTTATAAGAAATTATAAATTAAAATAAAATTTAAAATTTAAGGTAAAAAAATAATATTTTTTGGTAATTTTTATCTTATTTTTGTATAATTTAACTATATTATTTATATCAAAGGATTTAAAACTTTAAATGAGGAATTATTCAGTAGCATGAAAGGAGTGCTACTGTGGCAAAAAGAATTTTTAGTACACCTAGCAGTGATAATTTTTTTGTATCTTCAGAATTTTCTGAACATAACCAATCTTGATTAATTTGACCAGAAAGAACTGATAATTGAAGAATGGGGGCAAAACCAGCTCAAAAAATCGTTGCTGAAATTGCAAATACTTTAATTCAATATGAAAAAGTTAATGTGTTAGTTAGTAAAAATCAATTTCAAAATACTAGAAAACAATTAAATGAAAAAATTAAAATTATTGAAATGACAACAAATGGTTGTTTAATTCGAGACTTTGGACCACTTTTCTTAATTAATCCTGAAACTAAGACTGTTCGTGGATTAAAAAGTAGTTTTAATGCTTGAGGTGGAACAAGATATGGTATTTATTTTCCTTGAGATGATGATGACATGTTAAGTTATAAAATTTTTGAGTTAGAAAATATTGATTATTATGAACTACCAATTATTTTAGAATGAGGAATGATTCTCTTAGATGGCAATGGAACATGTTTTGCTAGTGAAGAAGGAATTTTATCAGAAATTCGTAATCCTAATTTAACAAAAGAACAAGCAGAAAATTATTTAAAAGAATATCTAAATGTTGTCCAAATAATTTGATTACCATTTGGTTTACCTTATGATCAAACTAAGGGAAGATTGACTAATCTTATTAGTTTAGTTGACCAAACAACAATTTTACTAAGTTGAACTAATAATATTTATGATGAACGCTATCAAGTTGTTGTTGAAACTGAAAAAATTTTAAAAAAAACTGTTAATGCTTATGGTAAACATTACAAAAT
Organism: Spiroplasma sp.; assembly: GCA_051653845.1. GTDB lineage: Bacteria > Bacillota_I > Bacilli_A > Mycoplasmatales > VBWQ01 > Spiroplasma_D. The sequence continues at coordinate 5,507 of JBOFXA010000040.1, forward strand.
TATTAAACTTTTATTACCTGAAATTGAAAATCGTAATCAAGAAGAGTCAGAAATGATTGATTTTAACATTAACCATAATCCTAACACTTTTGATCAAACTTTAGTTGGTAGTTACACCAATTTATACATTACTAATAAGGCAGTTTTAGTACCCAATTTCCAAGATAAAAATTCTCAAGAAGAAGTATTAGCTAAATTGGCAATTGTTTTTAAAGATAAAAGAATTATTTTAATTGATACTAGAGAACTAATTCTTGGCCATAGTAATATTCATAGTATTATTTGTCCTCAATTAGAAAAATAATCAGTAAAACAGAAAATTTTGCTTATTATTTAACACAAAAAAATGCTACAATAATTACAAAAGTGGAAAAAATGGGGTTTTATAATATGGAAAAGAAACAACAATTTAATCCTATTATTCATTATTTTATGATTTCAAGTTTACTTATCATTTTTTTAACATTATTAATTAGTTGATTTCTATGATTTTTCCATTATCAAAATATAGTTGAATCAATGCTAATTAATTTTAGCTTTTTAAAATTTAATATTATTATTTTAATATTTTCAGTCTTAACACTATTTTGTGCTTTAGCATTATTCATTGTTGCAAAAAAGAACACATACAATAAATTTTTTTCTTTACTAGGCTTTGCTTTATCTTTAACTATTGAAACTACTAGTTTATTTCTTTATTCTAATTTTAAAAGTACTAATAATTTTTTAATTGTTTTTTTACCTTGAATTATTACTATTATCGCAGCAACTATTTTATTTATTGCCAGTGGAATTAATTTAATTAATAATGAAAATAATTTTAATAAGAATCAAAAAACAAAAGTTATAACAAAACAGCCAGAAAATAATGATAATTTAATAAATAAAGCTAAAAATGAAAAATTATCAATTAATAATGAAGCAAAAACATCAGATTTAGTCACAAAAGATTGAAATTGGAAAGATTTTAGTAGTTTAACTTTTAGTTCAGAAGAAAATAATCAAGTTAAAAATCCATTAATTGAAACAAAAAATAATAATCAATCAAGTACTATGACTGTTAAATGAACAAAAAAACAAATAAAGCAAATTTGAGAAACAGCAGAAATTATTCCTGGAGTTAATAAAGATTTGTATCGCAAAGATTATGCTGGTGCTTGAATGTTTTTTTCAGCTTTTATTACTAATCCTACTGAAGCAGTTCATCATTTTCGTAGTTATAGTTGAATAATTGTTAATCATAAACCTTTATCACAAGAAGGAACTAATAATGTTGAAAATTTAAAAGCAATGAATATTGTTAATGCATTATCAAAGGGCGAAAATTACCCAAAATGAAAAACAAAAGTCTCTTCTTGTGGTAATGAAAATATTATTAAAGAACAAATATGAAGTGATTAATTTAAGTTATGAAATATATTGAGCATTTATTTATTAATTTTATTTTTCAAAACAAAAATAATAATTTTTCAGTTTTTTATTCTACGTTAAAAGAGGAAATTATTAAGTTAAAAAAGAAATATCAGTTAGATATCAAAACAATTTATATTGCAACAAATGATTTACTTTATTCAACTGATCAACAATTAATTTCTTTTTTAACTTTAATAAGTGATTTTGTTAGCAAAAATTTAATTGAATACAGTTTTGAAATTGGTTATTTTACCTTAAGCAAAAATCAATTGGCAATTCTAAAAAAATTTAAAGTAAATCGCTTAGTTTGAAAAGTTAGAACATTCAATAATAAATTACTATTAAATTTAAATCAACAATTTAATAGTGAAAGTTTAATGAAATTATTTAAAATTAGTCAGAATTTTGAATTTAAAAATTTTTCAATTGACTTAGAAGATAATATTCATAGTCAAACAAAGATAAATATTATTGCTGATTTGCAAATCGCTTTAAAATTAAATGCACCTCATATTAGTTATCAAAGTAATAATAACTTTCATAATCAGAAAAACAAAAAATTAATTAATCATTTTTTAAAGCAACATAGTTATCAAAATTATGAGTTTTTTAGTTTTGCTGTTAAAAGAAAATTTTATTCACATCAAACACTAGGATATCTAAATTTAAAAAATTGATATGGACTTGGACCCAATGGTAGTAGTTTTTTAAAAAATAATGACAAAAAAATTATTATTTCTAATACTAATAAAATTCCTTGAAACACTAAAATAGTTGAATTAGATCAAAAAATGTATTATCAATTATTAATTTTTCAGGGTTTAATGTTACAAAAAGGGATTTTATTGCAACAAGATTATTTAGCAGCATTTAAACATTTTTACCCTTCAATTATCAAACTAATTGATAGTAAATACTTACAACTAAAAAATAATTATTTAAAAGTAACAATTAAAGGCTGAAACTTGTTAAATCAAATTTTAGTTGATATTATTATTTAATAATACTAGAAAGAAGATAAAAAAATGGAATTTAATGAGCAAATATTAAAAGAACGATATTTTAATCAAGCAATTGAGAAAATTAAAGAAATAGTTAGTATTCCTTCATATGCTTCTTTAGCAACTAAAAATGCTCCTTATGGTGAAAATGTTTCAAAAGTTTTACATTATGCTATTGATTTAGCTAAATCTTTAGGATTCAAAACTTATATTGATTCAGAAAATAAATATGGCTATGTTGAATATGGTAGTGGTGAAGAAATTTTTGCTATTCTTGGGCATTTAGATGTTGTGCCACCAGGAAATTTAGAAGAATGAAAAATTCATCCATTTAAACCTAAAATTATTGATGATATTTTATATGGTCGCGGTGTTTTAGATGATAAAGGTCCAACAATTATAATTTTATATTGCTTAAAATATTTAAAAGATTATAATTATCAACCAAAAAGAAGAATTAGATTAATTTTTGGTCTGACTGAAGAAACAACTTGAGATTCAATCAATACATATATGAAAAAAGAAGGAACACCTAATTTTGGCTTCACGCCTGATGGTTTATTTCCTTTAACTTATGCTGAAAAAGCAATTATTGATCTTGATATTATTGGAATAGCAGATAAAACAATTAAAGTTGCTGGAGGTGATGCTTATAATGTTACTTGTTCAACTTGCACAATTGAAAATGTTGATTTAGAAAAATTTTATCAAATTGGACTAAAGAAAAATTATCGTATTGAAAAGAAAAAAAATAAAATTATTATTCATGGTAAACCAGCTCATGGTTCAAAACCAAATGAAGGTACTAATGCTGGGTTAAGAAGTTTATTGATTCTAAAAGAATTAAATATTAATCTTCCCTTAGTTAATTTTGTCACTGATATCTTAAAAGAAGACACAAATCTAAAAACTTATTTTGGACAATATGATGATGAATCTGGTAGTTTTACTATTAATGTTGGAATTGTAACAATTAATGAAAAAGAATCAAAATTAGGATGCAATATCAGAATTCCAGTTCACACAAATAAAGAAATAATTTTAGAGCAATTAGAAAAACTTCTAGCTCCCTATAATTTAACAATTAGCATCAAACACTATGATAAGCCATTGTATATGCCATTAAATTCACCAATTGTAACTGAATTAATGAAAATCTATCAGAAAGTTACAAATGATAAACAAAGTAAACCAATTGCAATTGGTGGAGGTACTTATGCTCGATCAATGCCTAATTGTGTTGCTTTTGGTGCTATTTTTGATGAAAAAACTTCAACAGAACATCAATATAATGAATCAATTAAACTTAAAGAATTATGAGATTCAATGTCAATTTATGTTAGAGCTATTAGTACTTTAGGAACAATTGAAAAAATAAAAAATTAGAGATAAGTTTTCTCTAATTTTTTTTCTAAAAACTTTTTAGCAACAGATACATTAAATTTTGTAAAATTATTATAATTCTAACAAAATAAAAAAAATTTAATTTATTATAATCTAATAATCCTAAACTATTAATAGATTATAATATAATAATAGCTGTACCATAATTATGGTAATAAAATATTTAAAAATAGGAGTTTTTAATGTTTCTACAAGCAAAAAATTCAGCAACATTAGTTAGTACTATTAGTTGAAAAAAAATCTTCTTAGGAACTAAAAAATTTTTAAAAACAGTTTTTATTGGCAATACTAGACCAAGACAAATGTTCAATTTATATTTATACTTTTTGTTATTTGGAACAGTTTTATTAATGACACCTTGAGCTACAGTAAAAGAACAATGAAATTTTTTACAAGCTTTATTTACTGCATCAAGTGCTTTTTCTGATACTGGTTTGACTGTCAAGAGTACTGCTAATGATTTTACTTTTTTTGGTCAGTTAGTAATTCTTTTACTAATTAAATTCGGGGGAATTGGTTTAATTGCAGTTAAATTATTTTTATTATCTTTATTTTCATTTGGTCGTAATAGTAATTTAAAAGAACGTTTATTAATTCAAGGAGAAAGAGGGTCACCTAAATTAGGAACAACAGTAGATGTTTTAAAGGTTGGCATTATTGTTATGACACTTACTGAATTTTTAGGTGCCATTGCTTTATCAATATATTTTTATTTTGTTCATAATACTAACATTACTTATGGAGTTAATAGTGACATAATTTATAACAATAACTTTTGATTATCATTATGAGCAGGAGTTTTTCATTCAATTTCTGCTGTCAACAATGCTGGGTTTGATATTATTGGAAAAAATTCCTTAATTCCTTTTCAAACTAACTATTTTGTTCAATGAGTTTTTATTATTGAATTTGTGATTGGAGGAATTGGTTTTCCAGTATTTTATGATTTATTTAGTTATATTAAATCAATAAATCAAGGAAAACGCTTTAGATTTAGTTTATTCACTAAATTAACTGTTACAACATATTTCATTGTTGCTACTGTTGGACTTGGTGGGATTTTAATGGTTGAACTTATCTCTCCAAATGATAAATCAATATGAAATAATAATATGAATAAGGGCAATGCTTTGATGGTTATTTTTTTTAACACTATGTCAACAAGAAATGCTGGTTTTTATACAGTTGAATTAAGTCGTTTTCATGATACTTCACAAGTTATTCAATCTTTTATGATGTGAATTGGTTCTTCACCAGCTTCAACTGCTGGAGGAATAAGAACCACAACTCTAGCAATTATCATTATGTCAATTATTAGTACTGCTAGAGGAAGAGAACATGTTAATATTTTTAAACGTAAAATTGCTCCAGAAAAAATTAAAATGGCTTATGCTGTTTCTTTTGTTGGTGGGTTTATGGTTATCTTTACGGCACTAACTATTTTAATTGAAAATTTATTTCATAGTCGTAACAACGATATAACTTTTATTCAAAGTTTATATGATGCAGCAAGTGCTTTTGGAACAACTGGACTATCAGTATTTGATAATGCTCGGTTAGGAATTGTTAGCAAAATTTGTTTAATTATTTGTATGTTTGTGGGACAATTAGGAGTATCAACAACAATTTTAGCTTGAAGTAATCACAAAAGAAAGTTAAATATCAATCGAATTGAAGAAGACATACAAATTGGATAGAAGGTAACTTTATGCAACTCCTTGATGGCAAAAAAATTAGCCAAAAAATAAAAGATGATATCAAACTAACAATTAATCAACTTGTTAGAGCAAAAAAACGAATTCCAAAACTAGTTGTTTTAATTGTTGGTGATGATTATGCTTCTCATTTATATGTGAAAAATAAAGTTAAGGCTTGTAAAGAATGTGGCATTAAAACAGAAGTAATTTATTTTGCTGAATCAGTAGTAGAATCAGAAATTATAACAACAATTAAAACTTTAAATCAAAATTCTGAAGTTGATGGTATTTTAGTTCAATTACCATTAACTAAAAATTTAAATGAATTTAAAATTCTTAATAGCATTTCAGAAAAAAAAGATGTTGATGGATTAACAAATATTAATGCTGGCAAATTATTGCAAAATGACAGTAGTGCAATTATTCCTTGTACTGTAAAAGGAATAATTGCTTTATTAAAAGCCTATAATATTACAATAGTTGGTCAAGATGTTACTATTATCAATAATAGTAACATTATTGGTAAACCTTTGGCAATGCTTTTAAATAATCTTGGAGCTACAGTAAGTCTTACTCATAAAGCAACTAAAGATTTAAAGTTTTATTTGCAAAATGCTAATATTATTATTAGTGCAACAGGAGTTCACAATTTATTTTCTGCTCAAGAAATTAAAAATGATGTTGTTATTATTGATGTTGCAATTAATAAAAGTAAAAATAAAAAACTTATAGGAGATGTTGATTTTGAAACAATAAAAGATAAAGTTAAAGCAATATCTCCTGTTCCTGGTGGAGTTGGACCAATGACAATTGCAATGCTATTAGACAATTTAATAACTCTATATCATCAAAAATAATTTATTAACAAATTTATTAAATACTTATTGAAAAAATTAACAAATGCTTTTATAATGAATAAGGTTTATAAATGCCTGCTTAGCTCAGACGGAAGAGCGTTCGGCTGTTAACCGAAAGGTCGTAGGATCGATGCCTACAGCAGGCGCCATTATTAACAATTTTATACAAGGCCCGGTGGTGAACTGGTGAACACACTGGATTTTCATTCCAGCATGGCGGGTTCGATCCCCGTTCGGGTCACCATAATATTAGCAAGTAAATTAAATACTTGTTTTTTAATTAATAAGCAGCCCCGTTAGCTCAATTGGCTAGAGCACCAGACTCTTAATCTGGGGGTTATAGGTTCGAGCCCTATACGGGGCACCATCTTAAATTATAGTTGAATGCGGGATTGGCGAAACTGGCAGACGCACCAGACTTAGGATCTGGCGCCTAACGGCATGAGGGTTCAAGTCCCTTGTCCCGCACCATTATTTAAAACATAGTTTATCTATGTTTTTTTATTTTACTTATATTAAAAAGAAAAATATGTCATTATTTAATAATATATAAGTGTAACTTTAAAATTTTAATTTAAGATAAAAGATAGTATAATCAATATTAGAAAACAAAATATGTAATAAGGAATTAAAATTTATGAATAAAGATATGCATTTAATAAGAGCAATTGAAATGGCTGCTATTGCTGCTTATAAATATATTGGTAGTAAAGATAAAAATGCTGTTGACAAGGCTGCAGTACAAGCTTTAGAAACAATTTTAAGATTTGCTCCAATTAAAACCAAAATTGTAATTGGTGAAGGTGAATTAGATCAAGCACCAATGTTGTATGTAGGCCAAGAATTAGGTCAAGGTCAAGATTTTACATTTGAACTTGCTGTTGATCCAATTGAAGGAACTTATCCTGCAGCTTATAATATTGCTGGTAGTATTGCTGTTCTTGCAGCAGCAAAACCAAAAACAATGATTTATTTACCAGAAATGTATATGGAAAAATTATTTGTTAGTCAAGAATTAGCTAATGTAATTGATTTAAAAAAAGGTTTAGAATGAAATATTAAACAAATGCAAAAAACAAAATCTTATCACGATTTAATTGCTATTGTTTTAGATAAACCTAGAAATCAACCAGCAATTAATATTTTAAGACAATATGGTGTCATTGTTAGATTAATTGGTGATGGTGATGTTTTAGCAGCAATTGATGTTGTTAACCAAGAAGCAGATTTTGTTTATGGAATTGGTGGAGCACCAGAAGGTGTTTTGATGGCTGCTTTAGCAATTAGTAGTTGTGCTAATATGCAAGCAAGATTGATTCCTTATCAAGATATTTGACCTAATGAATTAGAAACTAAAACACGAATGGAAATTGAAAAGCAGCAATTATTTAAATGTAAACTAAAAGCTTATCAATACCTAACTAGTGAAGAATTAATTAAAGATAAAGAAGTACGATTTGTTGCTACTGGTTTGACTGCTGGAGGTAGTTTAAAACCACTTAAATATCAACATGGAATTTATCATCTTAATACCTTTTTTGCTTCTCATGGAATTTTAAGAAATATGCAAGTTAAATATAGTATTGAACAAATTAAAAAATTGCGACCTGAAAGTAAGACAGTAATTGATAAATATCAAAGAACATATAAATAAAAAAATTATCAAAAACTGAGATATAAGGTAAAATAGTATAGTATAGCACAATAAGAAAGGAAAAATTATGAGTAATATTTTAAATATTAGCCAAAATGATGAACTTGATAAGATACTTCAAAAAAATAAATATGTAGTAGTAGATTTCTATGCTGATTGATGTGGACCTTGCCAGGCACTAGTTCCTATAATTGAAGATATTTCAAAAGAATTAAGTGATATGATTTTTATTAAAATTAATATTGATCATGCAAAAGAATTAAAAGAAATCTTTAAAATTAGTTCAATACCGACATTAATTTATTTCAAGAATGGCCAAGAAGTTAACAAAACTTTTGGCTTCATTCCAAAATCAGTTTTGTTAAATAATATTAATAATTTAAAAAGTGACAAAAAATAATTTAAATATATTTATTAAGGGAGTTAATTTATGGCAATTAAATTAATTGTTCTTGATTTAGATGGAACGTTATTAAAATCAAAATCAAAAATTCATCCAGATAACTTAACTATGATTAAAAGAATTTATCAAGAAAAACCAGAAGTAAAGATTGTCATTGCAACAGGAAGAGCTCCTATAGCAACAATTAAGCATGCAAAAACATGTTTGATTCCTGAAAAAGCAGGACATATTATTTGTTATAATGGTGGTAATGTTATTGATATTATTGATAATAAGCAAGAAGTTTTATTTGAAAAAGCACTAACACCTGAACAAGTAAAAGAAGTTTTTGACTTTGCTAGAGAAAATAAATTAAATCTTTGAGCTTATGGTGCAGATAATAAAACTGCATATATTAATCATTATTCTTTAAAAGTATTAATTGTTGAATGTTTTAATAATTTAAAGATTAAAAAAATAAAAAATGATGAATTTCCTTCAGTTTACAAAATTTTAATGTTTTGTAAGCATAAAAAGCAAATTCCAATGATATTACAAAAATTAAGCGAAAAAAAAGATTTAGAATTAGCAACTTCTTCTCATTCAGTAATTGAAATTAATCCAATTGGTATTAATAAAGCTAATGCCTTACGGTTTTTAGCAAAAAAATGAGACATTTCACCAGAAGAAATTCTTGCTTGTGGTGATGGTATGAATGATTATAAAATGCTTAAATGAGTTAAATATGGAATTGCTATGAATAATGGATCAGATGAATTAAAAAAAGTTGCTTATGATGTGACTGATAAAAATACCAATGCAGGGGTTGCTAAGGCAATTAAAAAATATCTTTTTTCTTAATTTTAATTAATATATTAATTAAAATTAAGAAAATGCTTAGTTATTTTTTTAATTCACACAGATTGCTCTAGAAAGTCTCTTAGTTTCCACTTGTTGAAGAGCATTATTATTTATTTTTGATTATTTTTTACTATTTTAAATTTAACAAATGATATAATTTATATAAATTTAAAACTCGTGAATTCCAATTTATTAATTAGAACACATTTTTACAACACAATCTACCAAAATAACAACTCTATCTTTAAAATTATTTTATTTGGAAATTAAATCTTTTTATAGTAAAATATGAATATAATAATTTAATAAAATAAATTAATTAAGCAGGGGTAGCATTGCTTGAGAAAAACCCTTCGAACCTGAACTAGATAATACTAGCGTAGGAAGTCTTAATCTTTTTTTGACTTCTTTATGCTTTTAATAAAGGAGTTTTTTTATGTTAGAAAATCCTAACAATTATTGTAAATATTATTGATTAAAAATCACAAGTATTTTGAATATCCTTATTTTTTTTAGTTTATTGCTAACAGTAGCAATTATTAAAACTACTACTTTAAATCAAATCTTTAATATTAGTCCAAGTAATAATAGTTGACAATTTTATAGTTTAAAAATTTTTTTAATCTTAATTTTAATTTTAATTTTAGGTGCTTCAACTTTATGAGTAGCAATTAGTTTTAAAAAAAAATGAATTCTTGAAATTCAAAATAATGCTTTTTTTAGTTTCTTTTTAACAGTTCTAACATTAAATTTTTATGGCTGTTTTTTTACTGTTAAACTAATTCATGATAGTAAAAGTACTGATTTTAATAAAAAGTTTTGAACTGCATTTAAACAAAAAATAGGAATTAAGCAGTGACTAACAATTGATTATATTTTAATTGCTTTTTTTTGTTCTATAACTTTAGTATTTGCTTATATTGAAGAAAATTTATTACCTAGAATGCCTTTTGGTGGGGGAATTGCAATTAAGTATATTCCTTTAATAATCATTAGTTTTACCACCTCTTTCTTAGGTGGCTGACTAACTGGGTTTATTAGTGCTTTCATTTCAATATTGTTCATTCCAGCAACTAATATTATTAATCCATGAAATTTTCTTTTAGATTATTTTTTGCCAATGACTACTCCAGCAATTGTTGCTCTTTTACCTTTTAAACTTAATTCTAACAAATCCATTTTTACTTATATTGGTTATTTTTTTCATTGCTTCTTAGTTTTACTGATAATTTATTTTTGACAATTTCTATCAGGTTATTTACTTTGAACAACAGCATTTCCTGATAGTGTATGAACTGGATATAGTGCAGTATGATACTCATTAATTTATAATTTTATTCATATTTTTCTTTTTAGTTACCCAATTATTCAAATAATAGTTCCAATCCTTTATCGTAGTTTAGGCAATTACTATTTTAATCGTTATCATTAAATAAAAATAGAAATAACAATATATATTTCATATATCATTATTTCTATAAATATAATTTATTTAATTAATTAGATTTTTTCAGGGTTTCATGCTGGTAATTTTTCAATATTAGTTAAAATACATTTAGAAGCAGAAACATTTGTATTAAGTGCACATGTAATTCTGAAATAAAACATACTTCCTGACATCTTAGTTTTGATATCTTCTTTATTTGTGCTTCTATTAAAATGATACATAGAAGCAACTTTATCTCAAATTGAATCATCAAAAACATAAACATAAACATTTACACCATATTTTCAAAGCGATTGACCCTCACCAGAAAATTCTGGAAAACATAAAGCTTCTCTAGTCATAATAAAATAACGACTATTTTTATTGTTATCAAAATAAAAATTACTGCCATCAGTATATTTTAACCGATAGTCTTTAACAATAGCTGTATCTGTTAAATCTTTAAGATTAACATCAAATTTTTCATTTTTTTGACAACTATTAGGACTAACAGCAGATAAACTTATGAAAAGTGGCATAAAAAATGTTAAATTAAAAAATTTTTTCATCAAAAAACCTCCCTTCTATTTCTAACTTAATATTATTTTATTCAAATTAAAGAAAAGATACAATGATATTTAATCATAATGTTAATAGTAGAATTAAAACTATCAAAAGTCTTTTTTATTTAGTAAAAGTAAGGTAATTTTTATTTAAAATTGTCAAAAATATCATAAATTTTACCTAAAATCACTAAAAAAAATATGATATGATTTTTATAGAACTAGTTAAGGAGTAGTAATGAGTTATCCCTATAAAGCAATTGAAAAAAAATGACAAAAATATTGAAAAGATAAAAAAATCTTTTTCACTAATCTTGATGACAAGAAAAAACCAAAAATGTATTTATTAGACATGTTCCCTTATCCTTCTGGCAATGGTTTACATGTTGGTCATCCCAAAGGTTATTGTGCAACAGATATTATTGCCAGAACTAAAATGATGCAAGGTTATAATGTGCTACATCCAATTGGTTGAGATGCATTTGGGTTACCTGCAGAACAATATGCTTTAAATACTGGTAATAATCCTAAAATCTTTACCAGAACAAATATCAATAATTTTCGCAAACAATTACAAAAAATAGGTTTTACTTTTGATTATACTAAAGAAGTAAACACTACTGATCCTAATTATTATAAGTGAACACAATGAATTTTTATTAAACTATACCAGCAAGGTTTAGCTTCTTTAGAAGATGTTGATGTAAATTTTTGTCCTGAATTAGGTACAGTTCTTGCTAATGAAGAAATTATTAATGTTAATGGAAAAATGGTTTCTGAACGTGGACATTTTCCTGTGATTAAAAAACCAATGCGTCAATGAGTACTAAAGATTACTCACTATGCAGATAAATTATTAAAAGGTTTAGATATATTAGATTGACCACATTCAATTAAGGAACTGCAAAAAAATTGAATTGGTAAGAGCAATGGAACTATTGTCAATTTTTCTGTTGCAGAAAAAAATGAAATTATTCAAGTCTTTACATCACAAATTGATACAATTTTTGGTACAACTTTTTTAGTTCTTAGTCCTGAACATTCACTAGTACATCATCTAACAACTTCAGAGCATTATAAAAATGTAGAAAAATATATTTTAGCAGCAAAATCCAAAACTAATTTAATGCGTCAAGAAGATAATACTTTAAAAACAGGAGTTTTTACAGGCAGTTATGCTATTCATCCACTAACTAAAAATAAAATACCAATTTGAATTGGTGATTATGTATTAAGTACTTATGGTACAGGAGCAATTATGGCTGTACCAGCTGGAGATCAAAGAGATTTTCTTTTTGCTAAACATCATAATTTAGAAATTAAATGAATTTTTATTACTAAAGATAAGTCTAAAGCTTTTTTAGGAAAGAAAGAATATATTAATTCTGATTTTCTTAATAATTTAAATGAAGAAGAAGCAAAAGCAAAAGTTTTAAAAAAATTAATAGCAATAAAACTAGCTAAACCACATACTACTTATAAATTGCGTGACTGACTATTTTCTAGACAACGTTATTGAGGAGAACCTTTTCCAATTGTTTATTGAGAAGATAACACAATTAGTACTTTAGATGAAAAAGAGTTACCATTAATTTTACCTCAGATTCCTGATATTAAACCTTCTAAAGAAGGATTAGCTCCATTATCTAAAGCTAAACAATCTTGATTAGAAATAGTAAGACAAGATGGTGTTAAAGGAAGAAGAGAAATTAATACTATGCCTCAATGAGCAGGTAGTTGTTGATATTATTTAGCTTACTTATTAAGAAACAGTCATGATAGTTATCATGATTTTACAAGTGAAATAGCAAAAAAGCGTTTTAAACATTGACTACCCGTTGATTTATATGTTGGTGGTCAAGAACATGCAGTATTACATTTGTTATACGCTAGATTTTGACATCTTGTCTTATATGATTTAAAACTTGTGCCTGTATCTGAACCTTTTATGAAATTGGTTAATCAAGGAATGATTTTAGGACCAAATAATGAAAAAATGTCAAAATCTCGTGGTAATATCATAAATCCAGATGACATCATTAAAAAATATGGTGCTGATACTTTAAGAATCTATGAAATGTTCATGGGTCCAATTACTGCTTCTCTACCTTGACAAGAAAATGGTTTAATTGGTATTCACAAATTTCTAACACGAATTTATCGTTTATTCACAGATAAAGAATATCAAATCAAAATGAGCATGATTAATAATTCTGAATTAGATTATATCTATTATCAAACAGTAGCAAAAGTAACAAAAGATATTGAAAATTTAGACTTCAATACAGCAATTGCTCAATTAATGATCTTTATTAATCATTGTTATAAAAGCAAAACAATTTATCAAAATTATTTAGTTAATTTTTTAAAGTTATTAAATCCTTTTGCTCCTCATTTAAGTGAAGAATTATGACAATTACTAAATAATAAAAATAGCATCTCAAACTCTTCTTGACCAAAATATGAAAAAAAATATTTATTAACTAAAAATGTAATAATTGCTATACAAATTAATGGTAAAACAAAATTAACCTTAGAAGTAGAAAATAATTTAACAGAAAAAGAAACTTTAGCGATAGTAGAAAACAATAGTAAAGTACAAGAATATTTAAAAAATAAAATAATTTTGAAAAAAATTTGTATTATTAATAAAATAGTTAACTTTGTTTTTAAATAATGGAGAAAGATGAAAAATGAAAGTTGCAATTATATTTGCTGCTGGAGCAGGAAAAAGATTAAACCCACTAACTCAAACAATTCATAAATCATTAATTAAAATTAATGAAAAACCCTTAATTGAATACTTAATTAATAACTTACAAACACTAAAAACTTTAAAAGAAATCATCATTGTTACTGGATATCGTCATGAAGACTTTTTATATTTAAAAGATAAATATCAAAATTTAAAATTAATATTTAATCAGTACTACAATGAATATGAGAGTGGTTATGTTTTTTCATTGTTGCCTAAAGAAATATTCAATCATGATATTTTTATTATTTCTGGTGATTTTATTATGAAAAAAAATTGCTTTAATGATCAAATTAATGAAAATGTTATGGCTGCTTTAAAAAGAAATAATACAAAAAAAGATTGAAGTTACAAATTAAATCAATCAGGAAATATTATTGGTCTTGAAAAAAATACTGCTTTAAATAGTTTATTAGCAAGTGAATGAAGTCATGTTACTAAAGAATGAAATAAAAAAATTGCTAATTTTTTAGATAGTGAACAAGAAATAATAATTTTAAAAAAAACAATGATTGGCCAATATTTAATTAAATGTAGTATTAGAGATAAAATAAATTTAAAGCCACATTTATTAGAATATAATAATTTTTGAGATTTAGATAGCATTAAAGACTTAGAAAGAATCATAAAATATTTTCATTGTTAGAAAAACTGAACACCTTAATCTTGTTGTTTAGACATAAAAAAATTAACATCTAAAATAAAATTTTAATACAAGTACTTTCTTCTTGTATCTACTTTATTTTAGATGTTTAATTTTAAAAATGAACTCTTTTCAATTATCTAAATCACAACATAGCAACAACAAATATAATAATAATAATTGAAACTATACCTAATTGAATTAAAAGAACCGTAACATTATTACTTTTCCCTTGTCTAACTAGTAACTTATTATATTGATCTTGCATATAAGGATCAAAACCAGTACGATATAAGCCATTGTAATAACCAATAGGCTTAGAAGGATTATCAACTGGAGCTATTTGAGTCGCCCCAGGAATATAAACATTACTTCAATTAGTTTCTGGATTCAATTTACTTACTTCATCAATAGCACTTTGAACAGGAGAAGTGTAACCAAATTCTTTACTTAATTCTACTTGAACATCATGTTGCATAATATAATTAATAAATTTATAAGCCAAATCTTTATTTCTTGTTTTTTTACTAATTACCATATTATCATTTCATATATTTAGCCCCATATATGGTCGAACAATTGTATATTTAGTGTTAACAAAATCTTGTGTCATAGCACCTAGCAAATCACCATTATACATAAAAGCAATATCTCAATTTTTTGGTACAGCAACTGTATCAACAATTTCATCACTTTGAATTTTAGTATAACTACTGCGAATAATAGGTTTTAATCATTCTGCAACATCATCAATTTCTTGATTACTATGAGCATTAACATAATCAGTAAAAGTATTACCATTTTG
>JBOFXA010000041.1:0-1761 GCA_051653845.1 Spiroplasma sp.
TTTCACCTAAATTTGAATTCATAATAACATCATTTATTGTTGCTAAATTAAAATAAATAACTGTTCGTCCATAATATATTAAAGAACTTGGTAATGCGCTAATTGTTGCACTATTTGTATTAACTGCTTCAATATATATTTCATTGATGTTAATGTTAGTATTATATCGTTGAAGATAATCTAAAATTGTTTGAATATTATTATCAGGTATTCTTCCTAAATTGGTATTAACAATATTTGAAGTTAGAGAATTAATAGTATTCAAAGTAAGACGAATCATTAATTCTCCTCGATAAATACTTGAATTTTTTATAGCTGTAATTCTTGCATATTTTTTATTACTAACCTTTTTTACAACTAATTGAGTTATATCAATTTCAGGATTTAATTCTCTAAGCTGTTCTAAAATAGTATTTACTTTAAAATCAGATAATATAAGTTCAGTATTCTTGATGACTCTATGAAGAAATAAACGTTTTTTTTGATTAAAAAAGGTAACAGTGATTTGCCCTTGATATATCATTGAGTCTGGCAATGGGCTAATTGTGGCACTATTTTCAGTAATATTTTGAACATATAATTGAAATATGTCAATACCAGGATTTAATTCTCTAAGCTGTCCTAAAATAGTATTTTCATTATTATTTTCTATTTCACCTAAATTTGAATTCATAATAATTGATGATAAAAATGGCATATTAAAACAAATATTAATATAATCATCTCTGTGATAAACTTGTGAATTTGGTAATATTTTAATTGTGGCTCCACTTATAATAATATTTTGAACATATAATTGGCTTGTGTCAATACCAGGATTTAATTCACGTAGACGAGTTAAAATTGTTCTAGGATTGTAATCTGGAATAGTACCTAAATTTCTATTTAGTGTTAGTTCTGATAAAACAATAGTTCCTTCTTTTTTAAATCGTACCCTTACGTTCCCTTCATATAACTTTGAGTCTGGTAATGGTTTAACCACTGCACTATTTTGAGTGATGCTATCAACATATAATTGAGTTATATCAATTTCAGGATTTAATTTTTTAATATGTTGTAAAATTCCTTCTTGAGTAAAATTGGAAATATTATTGAGATTAGTTGAAAGAATAAAATCTTTAATTCTAATTCTTTCTGTATTTATAAAGGAAATCATAGTGCTTCCTGAATATTGTCTTGATGTTAATGGTCTAATTATTGCAGTGTCATCAGTAATATTGCTAATATATATATCACTTATATCAAGATTAGGATTTAATTCTTGCAGGCGAATTAAAATTGTTTCAGATCTAAAATCTAAAATAGGACCTAAGTATTTATTTTGAATGACATTATATAATGATGGTAGGTTATCATTTTGTCATGATGATCCTGGCTGTGGTTCAAGAGTAGTTTGTCTTTTATTAATATTAATTTTTTCAAATGAACTTATAGTTGCTAGTGTTAACATAGTGTTAGAAGAAATAATTATTATACTAGTTATTGCAGCTATTGAACTTATTAGTTTTTTCATTTTTCACCTAAAATAAAAAATGTTCTTAAATTAAACAATTTCAGTTTATCACAAATATTTTATTACAGTAATTTTTAAATATTTTCTAAGAATTAGTTTTAATTCTAAAAATTAAAACTAAGCTATTTTCTATAAATAATTTCTTACTTCCAAAAATCAAATAAGTAAAAATAAAAATCTATTTATATCAAATTATTCTAAAATAGAAATATAAAATAAAAAATATTCTCAGATTGCTAAGTCATGAG
>JBOFXA010000042.1:0-14920 GCA_051653845.1 Spiroplasma sp.
GTAGTTTTTTCTAAATAATTTTTAAAAATATAACTTAAATGATAGTTAACTGTATAAATTAAAATTTGAAAGTTTTCAATAAATTTATTTTCAAATTGAATATTATAAGTTTCCATAGATTTGATGAACACTCTGCTAAAAGCATTAACGGTTTTAATAGTTTGTTTTGTTGAATAATCAAGAAACATTTTTTTTAGTGTTTTAAATGAATAAATTTTATTGTAAAATAAATTAGCATTTTTAAATTCTTGTAATGCATTTTTATAATATGAAGGTACAGGACTAAAACTTAATGTTTGTTGCAAGAAGTCAATTTGTCTTTGATTATTATTATTGATAGCATCTTGATAGTCAAAAAATAAAAAAATTCATTTAGTGAATTTTTGTTTTTGTTCTACTGAAAGATTGGGATCAACAAAACACTTTAATAAAACCGATGCGCTTTCAACAATACATTCATCAGCAGTTTTATTAATATTCATCTTGCTACTTCCTTAAAATTTGTATATATGAATGTTTAGAACGTCGACATAAGTTTCAGTATTTTTTAATAGTTTTATTTTTTCTTTTTAAAGTTAATAGATTTAATAAATAATAAATTAAATTAATTTCCTAAAATATTTAAAAGTAAATCATTGAATGTTTATTTTTATGAAAATAGAAACCCTAACACAATTTTATAGTAATATTAAAATTTAGAAAAGTCTTTTTTTAAGAAAGATTAATTAAATACTGTACTTTTTTAATTCTTACCTTAAATAAAGTTGTGTTAAGTAAAATAACTTGACAATTAAAATATTTTTAGTTACAATTCATTATATTCATTTTTTAATAATGAAATATTACAATATATTATAAGGAGGAACTAAATGGTTAAATTAAGATTGATACCAACAGGAAAATCAGTACAACCAAGTTTTAGAGTTGTAGCAATTGATGCTAGAGCAAAATTAAATGGTAGATATATTGATATTCTTGGCTTTTATGATCCAATTAAAAAAGTTGTAAAAATCAATGAAGAATTAACTTTAAAGTTTTTATTAACAGGTGCACAACCTACTGATACTGTTCGTAATCTTTTATCTAAACAAGGAATTATTGAAAAGTTTCATAGTATGAAAGTTGAACAGAAGAAAGCAAAAGTACAAAAAGCAAAGGTAAAGAAAATTTCATCAAGTTCTTCTAAAACAGCAAATAAATAAATAGTAGCCAAAGAAGAATAAGTGAAAAAATAGGTGAGATATGTATATTAAAATTGTTGAACAACTAATTGAACCCATTTTATTACAAGATATTGATCAAATTGAAATTCGTGAAATTGCTAGTAAAGAAAATGAATTTGAAGTAATAATTTTAGCACCTAAAATATTTTTTAAAAAACTAATTGGTAAGAATGGTAATATTATTCAAGCTTTATCAACATTAGTAAATCTTAAAGCAGAGATGAATAATCAAAAAGTTAAAATTATTGTTAGTGAATTGTAAGTAGAAAATATGCAATATTTAGAAATTGCTAAAGTAATTACTACTCATGGCCTTTTAGGAGAAGTTAAGGTGTTATGTAATTATTATGGTAAGCATTTTAATAATTGAAAACCAAAGCAAGTAGTTTATTTAAAAAATCATGATGATTATCAACTTTTAATAATTAAAAAAGTTAGAATTCATAAAAATTTTCTTTTAGTAACTTTTGAGAATTATCATAAGATTGATTTAGTATTATTTATGAAAAATAAGTCATTGGGTATTTTTAATGAAAACACTGATGATAAGATTAATGAAAAAAATGATAGTAATTTTTCATTTGAGAATTTAATTGGTTATCAAGTAATTAATAGCGATAATAATGAAATTCTTGGAACAATTATTGTTTTAATTGATAATAATCATAGTGGATTATGGCAAGTAGATAATAGTCAAGGTAAAAGTTTTTATGTGCCAAATAATCAATTTTTTATTGTTAAGATTGATAAGAATAAAAAAAGAGTTTATTTAAATTTAATTTCAGGAATGTTTAATTATGAGTAAGAAGAAATTTACAATTTTAACTTTATTTTCTCAAGCATTTAATGATTTTATTAGTACTTCAATTATCAAAAGAGCAATTTTTGATAAGAAAGTTATTGTTGAAATTATTAACATTAGAGATTTTTGTGAAGATAAAAATAAACAAGTTGATGACTATCCATATGGTGGAGGGCCAGGAATGGTCTTAAAAGCATTACCAGTTATTAAAGCTATTAAATATGCTAAAAAAACCAATAAAGATGCTAAAGTTATTTTGTTGAGTCCACAAGGAAAATTATGAACGCAAAAGCAAGCTTTTGAGTTTGCTAAAGCAAAAGCAAATTATATTTTTGTTTGTGGTCATTATGAAGGTATTGATGAAAGAATTATCAAATTTATTGATCAAGAAATTTCAGTGGGTGATTATGTTGTTAGTGGTGGTGAAGTTCCAACAATGATTTTAATTGATAGCATTACTAGATTAGTTGAAGGTGTTATCAATAGTAATTCAATTATTAGTGAATCCCATACTGATAATTTATTAGATTATCCTACCTATACTCGTCCAGAAGTAATTTATGATATGAAAGTTCCTGATATTTTACTTAGTGGAAATCATAAGGAAATCGCTTTATATCGTAAAACTCAATCATTAATTAATACTTATAAAAAACGAATTGATCTTTTTAATAAACATCAATTAACAAAAGAAGAAGAAAAAATTATCAAAGAATTTCATTCTTCTTTTAAAAATTTAAATGAAAAAGAAAATTTAATTAAAGAAAGGAGCAAGACAAATGGAAAATCAAATAATGGCAAAAGTAAATCAAAGTCAAATAAATCTTAATTTACCAACATTTGCTACTGGTGATACTATAAAAGTTACTTGAGTTATTAGCAATGAAAAAGAAAAAGAAAGATTACAAATTTTTCAAGGAATTGTTATGAGCATTAAAGGTTCATCAATTAATAAGAATGTAATTGTTCGTAAAGGTGTTAAAGGCAAGGGAGTAGAAAAAACATTTCCTTTACATTCACCATTAGTAAAGAAAATTGAAGTTGTTGCCACAGGAGAAATTAGACAATCAAAACCATTTTACTTACGTAATTTAGGAACTAAAGCATTAAAGAAAAAGGTTAAGGCCAAAATTAATTTAAAGATAAATTAAAGATGCTGCCATCATTAAAATGATGGCTTTACTTTTATTAAAGAGGTGATAAGCATGGAACAAGAAAATCAATTACATTGATTTCCTGGTCATATGGCTAAAGCAAAAAGATTAATAGTAGAAAAACTACCAATAATTGATGTTGTAGTTGAAATCTTAGATGCTAGAGCACCAAGTGCTTGCCAAAGTAAAGACTTAGAAAATTTGATTAGCAAGAAAAAAAGAATTGTTATATTGAATAAGGCTGATTTAGCAGATAAGAAAGTTACACAATTATGATGTAACTATTTTTCTGCTACTGATGTTAGTGTTCTTGTTACAGAAGCTTTATCTAAAAAAATCAAACCAGAATTAATTAAACAAATTAAATTGGTTTATGGAAAAAAACTGCATCAACAAATTATTAGGGGAATTAGAAATCCTAAGATTCGCGTTTTGATTCTAGGACTACCAAATGTTGGTAAGTCAACTTTCATCAATAATTTATTGCAAAAAAAAGTAGTCAGAACTGCTAACTATCCAGGAGTAACTCGTGGTCAGCAATGAATAAAATTAGATGAGACAATTGATTTATTAGATAGTCCAGGAATTTTATCACCAAAAATTGAAAGTGATGAAACCAAACTAATTTTAACTTTAATTAATTCCTTGCCAACTAAACATGTCTTTTTAGCAGAAATTGCTAATTTTGCTTTGAAGTTTTTAGTAGAAAATTATCCTGATTATTTGTTGTTACACTATCAAATTTCATTTAATAGTCAAAATGTTACTAATGAAAATTTAGCAAATTATTTTGTTGAATTAGCAAAGAAATATCATTTTAAATTAAATGAGAGAGAATATAATATTGAAAGAGCAATGAATTTATTAATTCATGATTTGCAAACTGGTAAGTTAGGTTCGATTTCATTTGAAACGCCAAATTTATTAAATAATTTAAAAAAATAATTAATTTCTTTAAAAACCAATTATTTTTTATTTGTAAAAAACAAATTTAGTTAATTTATGTGGTACTTGTTTTTTGTTTTTTTAAGAAATATAATTAATTAAAAAATAAATTAGAAATAGGGGGAAATTATGGGTCGCTATTCAAGTAAATCATTTAGTTCATTGTGAAATCATTCTTGAAATGAAAAAGTTGACATGGAAATTATTGATAGAGATTTTTTAAGTGATTTAGTTTTTGATCAACAAACTAAACGCTTATCATTTATTATTCGACATTATCATCGAGAACCAAAAATTACTAGATATGTTACATCAAATTATGTTAGAACACCTATTTATGAGGATTATTCAGAAAGAACTAAGATAGTTAAGAAGTTTAATAAAATAATTAATCCTATTTGTTTTGTTAATCAAGATATTTTAAAATTGCAGTTAGATAAGAGTTTTATTTTAGCAATTATTGAAAAAATAGAAATCATTCCAGAGTGAAGAAAAAAAGAAATTCAATTAGAAGAAATTAGTGATAAAATAATGTCTTATCAAAAAGATTTTCGCAATTTTTATAAAGAAAAAGAGTTATATTCTTTTAAAGACACAAATTTTCAAGAATATCCAAGTAATTTTTGATTAAGATTTTTGCTAGGTTTTTTGACTTTTTTTCTTTCTTTTTTAAACTTTGTTAGTAGAGAGCAAGCAAAAGAAAATCAAAAATTAAATGAAAAGAATAAAAAATGAAATGAAGAGCATAAAATTGCAGTTGATGAAAAAAATAAAGAACTTTTATCTCAAATTAATGAATTTAATAAAGATTTAAAAGATAAAATTGAGATTTTAACAAAAGAGTTTAAGAAAATAGAAGCAGAAGAAATTCAATTTATAACCATTGATGATAAGGGCTGAATTAATTTAAGGGATGCTACTAACTTTTCTTCTTCTCATTTGCATAATAAAAAAGGTGTTTATATAATTTGAAATCAAACAAAAAATAAATATTATGTTGGACAATCAAAACATATGGCTAGAAGATTGCTCCAACATTTTAAAGATGGTGAGGTCAAAAATATTTTGTTTGCTAAAGATTGATATGCTGGAGATCAATTTGTGTATCGATATTATTTTTGTGAAACTAAAGATGAATTAGATGATTTAGAAAAGCGTTATATTGATGAATATAATGCCTTTGAAGCAGGATACAATTCAACTAATGGAAATATATAAGTTTTAAAATAAATAAGCTTATGGAGTTTTAATAATTTTTTACATTTTCTTAGTATAATGAATTAAATGATAAATGATAATTAATAAGAAAGTTAGGTTTTTTATTTATGGATAAACAAATAGTTTACAATTATGATTATGAACAAATTAATTATCCTGAAGTACAAAAAATAGCTGGTTTTGATGAAGCTGGTAGGGGTGCTATAGCAGGACCAATTGTTGTTGCTGCAGTTATTTTACCTTTAAACTTTAAATCTAATTTAATTAAAGATTCAAAAAAATTAACTTTCAAACAACGAGATGTAGCTTATCAATTGATTATTGAGCAGTCTTTAGATTATGCTATTACAATTATTGATTTAGAAGTTATTGAAACAAATAATCCAAAAATAGCGTCTGTTATTGGAATGGAAATCGCTTTTCAAAGTCTTAGCCTTACACCAAATATTTGTTTAATTGATTTTGAAAAACCAAACTTTCCAGATTTTGCAGGAATTATTGAATCTATTATAAAGGGTGACCAAAAATCAATTAATATTGCTGCAGCTTCAATTCTTGCTAAGGTTTTTAGAGATAGAATTATGATTGACTATCATCAAGTTTATCCTGATTATCAGTTTGATGTTCATAAAGGTTACTATACTAAAGTTCATGCTGAAAATTTAAAAAAATATGGTATTTCAGCAATTCATCGTAAGCTTTATCTACCAGTTAAAAAAATATTTATGGCAAAAAATGAAACAAAATCATAGTTTTGCTATGATTTTTATTTAAAAAAATGAAAAAAAAGGATAAAAATTCTTTGAAATTTTAATTTTTAGTATTATACTTTATGATGATAAATCATACAATTTAATAAAATAAAATGAGGTAGAATAAATGGGTTCAAAGTTAGTAATTATGGAATCACCAACAAAAAGTAAAACTGTTGCTAGTTATTTAGGTAAGGATTATATTGTTTTATCATCTGATGGTCATATTAGAGATTTAGCAACAAAGGGCAAGTATGGTCTAGGAATTAATTTTGATGATTACACACCAATATATAAAACACCAAGAGCTAGAATGCCAATAATTAGAAATTTAAAAGCAGCTGCTAAGAAAGCAAGTCATATTTATTTAGCAACTGACCATGACCGTGAAGGTGAAGCAATTGCTTATCATTTAGACAATGTTTTAGAAACTGGATTAAAATCTTCAAGAGTAACATTTAATGAAATCACTAAGGATGCAATTTTATCAGCTATAGACAATAATCATAAATTAGATTTAAATTTAGTTCACAGTCAGCAAGCAAGACAAATGCTTGATCGAGTAATTGGTTTTCGTTTAAGTAATTTATTGCAAAAGAAAATTGGATCAAGAAGTGCAGGAAGAGTACAATCTGTTGCTTTAAAGTTGCTTACTATTAGAGAACGTGAAATTGCTAATTTTATTTCTGAAGAATTTTGGATTATTACTAGTCATTATCAGGATTTTGTTTTAACTTTAGAAAAATATAACAATGAGCCAATTAAAATTGCTAATGAAACAGAAGCAAAAGCAATTAAAGTAGCATTAAGTGATAATTATAAAGTTATTAGTGTTACTAAGCAGAGTAGAAAAAGAAATTCGTTAAATCCTCTAACAACAAGTACAATGTTACAAGCTGCAACTAAGTTGAATTTTACTACTTTAAAAACAACTTTTATTGCACAACAGTTATATGAAGGAATTGAAATTAATGGTAAGTTACAAGGATTTATTAGTTATCCAAGAACTGATTCAATTCGTTTAAATACTAAATTTGTTGAAGTAGCTAAAGAATTAATTGTTAGCACTTATGGACAAGAATATTTAGGAACAGAAAAAAATCAAACTAATAAAAAAAATATTCAGGATGCTCATGAAGCAATTAGACCAACTGACTTATCAATTACTCCTAAAATTGCTAAGCAATTTTTAAATAAGGATCAATTAAAATTATATCAGTTAATTTATGATCGTACTTTATCTTCATTGATGGCTCCTGCTACTTTACTATCAACAACATTTTGATTTGATAACAATAACTATCAATTTAAATTATCTGGTCAAGAAATTGAATTTAAAGGATTTTTAATTATTGATGATAGTAGTATTGAAAAAGAAGTAGTATTAAAGTTGCCTGATTTAAAAGAAAGTGAAACTATTATCACTGATCAAGTTCAATTGCATCAAAACTTTACTAAACCAAAACCAAGATATAGTGAAGCTAGATTAATTAAGACTTTAGAAGATTTAGGGATTGGTCGTCCTTCAACATATAGTTTGATTTTAAATACTATTAAAGTTCGTGGTTATGTTGTTCTAGAAAATAAAGCTTTTAAAGTTACAGAAAAAGGTCTATTAACTAATGATAAGCTTCAAGAATTTTTTTATGATATTATTAATGAGAACTATACATCACAAGTTGAAACTCAATTAGATAGTATTGCTCAAGGTAAATTAGAGATGAATCAAGTAGTAAAAGATTTTTGATTGAAATTTGAACCAAGAGTTGAAAATGCTTTTGAAAATATGCAAGAAAAAAAGATAAAACCAAAATTCTTAGATGAAATTTGTCCAAAATGTCAACAATATCAATTAGTTGAAAGAATTGGTCGGTATGGGAAATTTGTTGCTTGTTCTGGATTTCCTAAATGTACCTATATTAAGAAAGAAGTAAAAATAATTAAGCCTTGTCCAAGTTGTAAAACTGGAAATTTAGTTGTTAAATCAGCTAAAGGAAGAAGAAAATTTTTAGGTTGTAGTAATTATCCTGAATGTAAACATATTGAAAAATATCAAGAAAGTGATGATACTACTAACTAAGATTAGAAATAGGTAGGTGATTTATTTGCTAAAAGATTATATTTTATTAGTTGATAAACCAGCTTATATGACATCTCATGATTGTCTTGCTATTCTTAAGCAGAAATTAAAAGTTAAAAAAATTGGTCATACTGGAACATTAGATCCAATTGCTACAGGATTAATGGTTGTTTTGATTAATGAAGCAACTAAGGTGAGTAATTTTATTTTGGTTTCAGATAAGACTTATATTGCAACAATGCAATTATTTACTAGAACTGACACTGGTGATATTAGTGGTAAGGTTTTAGAAAATGCTGCTTTTTTTAAAATTTCAGAAGAAAATTTAATCAGAGTTTTTAATTCTTTTAATAATTCTCAATATAAACAAGTAGTACCATTATATTCAGCAGTTAAGAAAGATGGTCAAAAGCTCTATCAATATGCTTATAAAAATCAACCAGTTGAACTACCAAAACGTCTTGTTTTTATTAAAAGAATTAAATTAATAACTTATAGAGAAAATATTATTCAATTTCAAGTTACTTGTTCTAAAGGAACTTATATTAGAGCTTTAATTTCTGATATTGCTGCTTCTTTAAAAACTATTGCTACAATGACAAGTTTAAGAAGAATCCAACAATCTGATTTTAGTATTCAAGATGCAATGATTTTAGATGATATCTTTGATCAAGACAGTATTAAACATCGTATGATTTCTATTGTTGAAGCATTGGAACATTCTTTAAAAGTTGTTACCATTACTAATAAAGATACTCTTACTAAAATTAAACATGGTAAGGAAATTAAATTACCTGATATAGAAAACAATAAAGAGGTTTTACTAGTTAACAGAGATAAGCAACCTTTAGCAATTTATGTTAATGAAAAAGATATAACTTATATTAGTAAAAGAGGTTTTAATTTGGATGAAAGTATTAAAAATTAGTGACTTAACAACAATTTTTAATTATGAAAAAAAACCTTTAATTGCCATTTGAGGTTTTTTTGATGGTTGACATTTAGGTCATCAATCACTTGTAAAGCAGATGCAAAATTTAGCAAAAACTTATAACTATAGCACTTTAGTTGTCAGTTTTAATGTTAAACCACAGAGTATTTTATTAAATAAAACTATGCCAATATTATTAAATAATCATGATAAGCAACAATTTTTAATTGATCAGCAAATTGATTATTATTGTCAACTGGTATTTAATCATGATATAGTTAATAAAAGTGCTCAAGAATTCATTAGTTGATTGTTAAATAATAATGTTGTTGCTGTTGTTAGTACAAAAGATGTTCATTTTGGTGTACAAAGACAAGGAAATTTAACAACTTTACAAAAGTCACCCTTAAAAGTTTTTATTAGTCAAGATGTTGTTACTGAGAAGAATCAAAAAGTTTCTTCAAGTTATATCAAGGAATTATTAGTCAATAAAAAAATTACTCAGGCTAATAAGTTATTATGTACTTCTTTAACTATTGCTAATGGTGTAGCAGGATATATGATTTCAGGTAAGGTTGTTTCTGGAATCAAAGAGGGTAGAACTTTAGGGTTTCCAACAGCTAATTTAGAGTTAACTGATAATTATGTTCTTCCTGGCTTTGCAGTTTACATTAGTCTAACAGAAGTTGATGATAAATGATATCAATCAATGACAATTATCCTTATTAGAAATGCTAAGCCATTAGTAGAAACTTATTTATTGAATTTTAATCAGAATATTTATGGCAAGATTATTAGAGTTAAGTTTCTTTCTTATTTGCGAGATAATTTAGTTTTTTCTAATAAAGAAGATTTAGTTGCTCAAATTAAAGAAGATTTAGCAAATACTGTTTCTTATTTTCACGATTATGAGTTTAAAAAAATTAGTGTTAGTTAGTTGAATATTGGATTATTTTAATTGTTTGATTTTTGCTTCAGCAATTGTATGATAAATTTTATTTTTTGTCTTTTGATAGAGAAATATTGCTCAGTGATATCAAATTAGGTTTTGGTATTTAATTCAATAATTTACTATTGTTAAGTCTTTTTGTGAAAGTTGGAATAATTGATATCAGTAGTTGATATCTTGGTCAGTTTTTAAAGTTTCAGAAGCAAAAGAAGCTATATCAAATAGTGGATCATTTAAAGTAGCAAAATCTCAATCAATTAAATATCATTTTTCTTGATGAAAAACAAAATTATTTATCACTAAATCATTATGAGACAAAACAATTTTTTCAGGTTGATAGGATTTTAGTCATATTTCCAATTCATTTTTAATTGCTCCAAGATTATTAGTATTTATTTGAACTAAGTTACAATATAAATTTAATTGCGCTAATGGTTCTCACTTTTTAATTTTATTTTTTGGCTTAATTTTTGTTGTATGGAGATATTTCACTAATTTTGCTAATTGTTGTAAAATTTCTTGATTAATTTTATGGTCAGCTAGAGTAGAAAGATTTTGATAGTAGGGCATTAAAATTCATAATTTATCTTCAAAAATTTGAGTTTCTAAAATTGGTAGAGTGAAAGGTTGAGTTTTTATTAAAGCAATAACATTTATTTCATTTTCTCAATCTAAAAATGCTTTAGTAAGAGGTTTTGAACATTTAACAAAAAAATCATTGTTTAAAATAAATAAATCATTTGTTAGTCCTTGTTCTTTACTATTTTCAAAATGATAAGGAAGTTCAATTGAATTAAATTTCATGCAATTAGCTCCTTCTTCTTGTTTCTTAACAAATAAAATTATACAATTTATTTATTTAAATCAAAGAGGAGAAGATTTTAAATGTTAGAAAAGGGTTATATTCATATTTATAAAGGGGAAGGAAAAGGAAAAACTTCAATTTTAAATGGTATGGTAGTTAGAGCATTAGGCAATAATTTACGTGTCTATTATTTACGTTTTTTAAAGAATCATCCTTCTGGAGAAATTGATTTTTTACAAAAATCTAGTCAAATTATAATTAAAAATTTTTATCAATCTTCAAAGAAATTTTTTTGAGAAATGAATGATCAAGAAAAAAATGTTTTAAAAGAAGAAACTAATCAAGGATTAAAACATTTAAAAGCGATTAGTCAAAGTGATGATGTTGACTTAATTGTTGTTGATGAGATTTTAGGTTGTATTCAAAATAATTTAATTAAAGAACAAGAATTAATTAATATTTTAAAAAATAAAAAATCTAATATTGAAATAGTTCTATCAGGTAGATATGCTTCTTTTGCTTTAGAACAAATAGCAGATTTAATTAGTGAAATTAGTGCTAAAAAACATTATTTTGATTCAGGACAAATTGCTAGAAAAGGAATTGACTACTAATGCTTAAAACTATTTGATTTGCTTCTAGTAATAATAATAAGGTTTTAGAATTAAAGAAATTTTTTCAACCTTACAACTATTTGGTTAAGAGCTTATTAGATTTAGATCAAGCTTTAAAAATTATTGAGAATGGTAATAGCTATCAAGAAAATGCTTTTATCAAAGCTAAAGCTTTATCAGATTTTTTAAAAAGTAAATCTACTGATATTGATGCTATTGTTATTGGTGATGATACAGGGTTAGAAATAGAAGCTTTAGATAATTTTCCTGGTATTTTTTCTGAGAGATGGAAAGGTGATATGAGTTTTCATCAAGCAATGCAAGTGATTTTAGATAAGTTAGTAAATCAAAAAAATCGGAAAGCAAAGATGATTACTGCAATTGTTTGTATTGATAATAAGAATAAAGTTACAAAAACATTTATTGGTCAATTAGAAGGTAAGATTGCTAGAGAAATTAGTTCAAAACAAGGGTTTGGCTATGATTCTTTTTTCTATTTACCTGATAAAAAAATGACTTTATCTGAAATGACTAAAAATGAAAAAAATCAAATTTCTCATCGTGGTCAGGCTTTAAAACAATTATTGAATTACCTTAAATAAAAAATAACATTGAAATAGAAGTTATTACTTTTAAATTTAAGTAAAGGAAAGGATTGATATGAGTAATTTAACACAAATTGAAAAGATTATTCAAAATGAAAATGATTTAGCAGTTCGTATTAATAATATTTATCAACTAACTGAAAAACAATCAGAAATGAGAGTTTTGTATAAAGAACAAATTAAATTTTTGAAAATGGAATATAAAAATAAAAAACTAACAAAAAGAGAGTTACAACAAAAAATTGTTGAAACTAAAAAAATCTATCAGCAATATAATGATAAGATTGAAATTATTTTAGATTTGAATTATTCAATTTCAATTTGAGAATATGATCAATCTAATATTTTAAAGCAAGCAATTAATTATTCAGAATTAAAGCAAGAATATTTAAATAAATTAGCAATAGTTAAAGCAGATAAAGCAAAGCAAAAAGAAATAAAAAAAGAATATCAATGGTTTAAGAAATGTCTAAACCCCAAATATATTGCTTTAATAGCAATTGTTGTAACAGTTTTGCTCGTAATTATTAGTTTATTAGTTAATTATTTGTATTATTTTAAAGTAGCAAATAATGGAGCAACTTTTAATTTTAAAGATAGCAATCACTTAACAGCATTTGTTTTTATATGTGTTGATATTATTCTGATATTAGGATTCTTGGTTTTTATGGTTCTTAAAGTAACAAAAAGAGTTTTTTTAGATAAAAAAGAAGGTCTTTTTAAAACAGCAAGTATTGGTTTTATTGGAAGTTTTACTGATACAATTGGTATTGGTTCATTTGCTGTTGTTGCTGCTGGATTAAATGCGACAAAAAGTGTTAAGAATGTTAAGAATTTACCTGGAACTTTAAATATTGGTTTGACTGTCCCTAATTTATTAGCTGGAACACTTTTTGTTAGTGCAATTCAGGTTGAACTTGCTACTTTAATAAGTCTTGTTGTTGCAGCAATGTTAGGATCATTTTGTGCAGCAAAAATAGTTAATAAAGTTAATCGTAAGTTTATTGCTATCTTTGTAGCATCTTGTTTGACTACTGCTGGAATTTTAATGATTTTTACTCAGTTTGACTTATTTGCAACTTCTAGAATAAGAGGGTTGCAGGGGTGAAAATTAGTTGTTGGAATTATAGCTTTCTTTATTATTGGTGGCTTACAAAGTTTTGGAGTTGGATTATATGCTCCAGCTATTGCAATTGTTTCTTTATTAGGAATGGAAACAATTGTTGCTTTTCCGATTATGACATGTGCTGGAGGTTTTGCCTTACCAACAACAGCTTGAACTTTTCATCGTGATAACAACTATAGCCCTAAAGTTTCTTATGGTTTATTAATTGGTGGAGTGTTTGGAACAGTTGCTGCTTTTTTTATCGTTTTTGTAGGAATTCAGGGTGGATTTGGTATTAAGATGGATAGCTTTACTTATTATCTAAAATGATTTGCAATAGCGATTATGTGTTATGCTGCATTTATGTTGTTGAAGAAATATTTAGAATTAAGAAAAGAAGATAATCAAGCCAAAAAAGTAGATTATTCACATAATGGTGCTGAAGGAGATTTTCTTAATATTTTTGAAAGGAAGTTAGTGAATGTTAGTGATTTCAAAACATTTAGCCAAAAAAACTTTGAAGAAAAAATATTAATTAATAAAATAAATTTATTAAGATGAAAATAAAAAAATTGCTTTAACAAGCATCTATAATAAATTTAACAGTAAAAAGATACTTTTTTTATTGTGTGAGCATTTAATTAAAGCAAAGAAAAAATATATGGCGAAGAACTTTTAGATGAAAGCTCTTCGCCATTTTTAAATTAAAAGAAGAATATTTTGAACATGACTTTGTAACCATTTTGCAGTATCCATTTAAATAATAGTAAGTTACATAGTAACACTTATCATTTTTTAAAGTATTTAAGAACAATTGCAATAAAGTTTTTTATAAAATAATAATGAAAAAGAAAAGAGTGAATTCTTATGGAAGTATAATCAAAAAAAACTAAAGATGAATTAGATGATTTAGAAGTAGATCAACAATTAAAAAGATTTATTAGTTTGAATTACTAAATATTTATAATTTTTAGATTTTTTTTAATTGAAAAAAATTATTAAGTGTCTCTGTATGCTTTTTTCAAATTTTTTAGGTTTGGTGTGTATAGGAGTATTACTTTAGCCAGTAATAACAAAATGTGTGGTAACAATATATAAAATTATAAACTTTTAGAGTTTTGATTGGATTATCTACTTTTTTCTTATTCACCCAAAATAATAATAATAATGGATTAAGAGCAAAAAATATTATACAATTGATTTTATTAGAAAATATTTTTAGTGTTAATTTACACACTATAGGAGTTGATAAAATGCGTAAATTAGTTAAATTAATGGCAGTTACAACAATAGTAACTATTGCTTCCTTACAAGTGACAGCTTGTAAAGATGACTCAAAATATAATTCATTCATTAGTGAAGAATATCAACAATTAAAAGATTGGTTAGAAAAACAAAAAGAAGAAACATTTAATTATTTAAAAAATTTACAAGATAAATCTGATACTATAATAAATCAGAAGATAGTGGATGCTCTTAAAGATTTTGTTGCTAGAATAGATAAGGAGATAGTGGCTGCTTTTAAAGATTTTAGTGTTGGAATAGAACAGAAGATAGAACAGAAGATAGAGAATGTTCGTAAGGATTCTGATGCTAGAATAGAACAGAAGATAGAGAATGTTCGTAAGGATTCTGATGCTAGAATAGATAAGGAGATAGTGGCTGCTTTTAAAGATTTTAGTGTTGGAATAGAACAGAAGATAGAACAGAAGATAGAGAATGTTCGTAAGGATTCTG
>JBOFXA010000043.1:0-2438 GCA_051653845.1 Spiroplasma sp.
TTGTTGCTGGTGCAGGAAGTGGAAAAACAACAACAATTTTGGGAAAAATTAAATATTTAGTAGAAGTTTGTCATTTAAAGCCAAAACAAATTTTAGTTTTATCCTACAGTAATAAATCAGTAAATGATTTTAATGAACGGATTAAAAAGTATTTAGAATATGATATCAAAGCACATACTATTCATGCTTTTAGTCAATCAATTACTACGCAAGTATTAGGTCAGAAGAAATATAGTGTTGCTGATGAAAATATTCGAACTGAAGCGTTTATGCAATGTTTAAATAATCCGACATTTAATCAATGATGAAGTGATTTTATTGCTTATTATTGAGATGAAAAAATTACTGATAGTGAAATTGAAGCAATTATGACAGGTAAAAAGCCTCCTTCTGCTCCTAGTAATGCTAAAATCGTTACCTTAAAAAATGAAAAAGTAAAATCTAGTGAAGAAGCAAGAATTGCTAATTTTTTCTTTTTAAATGGCATTAATTATCAATATGAAGAACGTTATGAAATTGATACTTGAACTGAAAGTTATGTGCAATACAAGCCTGATTTTTATTTAGTAGATGATAAAATTTATTGAGAACATTTTGGTCTGGATAAAAACCATAATACTATGTGACACCACACTCATCCTAAAGTTGATGAAAACTATAAAAAATCACGCGAATGAAAAATAAAATTGCATGAAACCCATAAAACTAAATTAATTCAATCATTTTCCTATGAATTACGAAATAATGAATGAAAACAATTATTAGCTGATAAACTAAAAAGTCATAATATTTCCTTAAAACCTATTTCATTAACAAAAGAGCAATTAAAAGAGTTAATTAAAACTAATAAACAAATTGAAAAAGCAGTTGAATTATTTAGTAATTTAACAAGTCTTTATGAAGAATATGAGTTAACACCAAAAATTTTACAAAATCGATTAATGGAAATCAAAGAACCAAATACTTTTTTTCGTGTTAAATTAATTTTAAAGATATTTTTTACTGTTTGAAAACAATATAAGACTATATTAGAAAATAAAAATTTAATTACTTATGCTCAAATGATTAAAAAAGGTTATGAAAATTTGAAACATTATCGTAGTCCTTATCGCTATTTAATGATTGATGAATTTCAAGATATTTCACCTTTAAGAATGAAATTAATTAATCAGTTAATTCTTGATCAACAAATCAAAAAATTTTATTTTGTTGGTGATGACTGACAATCTATTTATGGATTTAGTGGTTCTCGTGTTGAATTATTTATTAATTTATTAAAACATCCTGAAGCATCTGTTAGTTTTATTAATAACACCTATCGTAATTCCCAACAATTAATTGATATTACTAGTCAATATGTTACTAAAGACAATAATTTGACTAAGAAATCTCTACAATCGCAAAAGCAACAATCTTATCCAATTAGAATTTACGAATATCAAGTCAATAATAGTCATCCTGAAAAGACCAATCAAGCTGAAATTATTGCTAAATTAATTGCAAAACATTATCAAGAAAATGAAAATTATCAATTTTTAATTTTAGCAAGAACTAATATTAGTAAAGAACAATTATGAATTGGTGAAAAGTTTTATCAAAAAAAACGAGGTAGTACGATTTATTTAAAAGATTTACCGCAAGCAAAAATTAGATTTATCACAATTCATGGTTCCAAAGGATTAGAAGCTGATTTTGTTTTTGTGCTCCATGCTAGTGATTACCTTTATGGTTTGCCTTGTCAAATTACTAATGATCCAGTATCTAGTTTATTTGATCTTACTACTAAAGAAATGAATGATAATGAAGAACGTCGCATTTTTTATGTTGCATTAACGAGAACTAAAAATATTGTTTATTTACTTACTGAAAGTGAAAATCATTCATTATATATTGATGAAATTACCAATTTTCATCATGATGTTGAAACTAATTATCAAGTTAAGAAAGAAATTCATAAATTAATTATCAAAGTATGTCCAGTTTGTCAACTTATATTAAAAAGCAATGATTTTTATGTTTCTTGCCCTAATTACAAATTATGTGGTTTAACTGTTAAAAATAAAGATATTAGTGATAGTAATAAAATTTGTGCTTTATGTAATTGAATTATGGTTTTAAGATTCAGTAAATATGGTTATTTTTATGTTTGCCTCAATGTTAATTGTCGACATAAAATTGATATGAAAGGAAAAATTAAAAGTAATAATACTATTTTAGCTAATTAAAAATAATAAAAAAATCAAGCAGTAACTGTAATAGTTACTGCCTTTTTTATTTCAAAAAGAAAGAAGGTGTTTAAATGATTTGAAACGCGATATTAAAACTAACATGATTTATTTTTATTCAAGGTCCATTAAATTTAATTGCTGCTTTTACTAAAGTATTAGAGTATTTAACAGGTGGAATTATTAATGATATTTTATTTGGATCAGCCAAAG
>JBOFXA010000044.1:0-42456 GCA_051653845.1 Spiroplasma sp.
CGTTCATTAAAATCATTTACTGATTTATTACTGTAGGATAAAACTAAAATTTGTTTTGGCTTTAAATGACAAACTTCTACTAAATATTTAATTTTTCCCAAAATTGTTGTTGTTTTTCCACTTCCTGCACCAGCAACAACTAAATTAATTTTATCTTCTTTAACAATGGATGTTATTTGATTATCATCTAAATTAATAGTTTTAAAGATAAAAAAATCTTTTGGCAAAAGATTAATAGTTTTTTTTATAAAATCTTTATTAAATTGTTCATGATTTTTATAATTGGCAAACAAAAATAATAAATCATTAATTTGCTTTTGTTCTTCTTTTATAAATATTTTTTTATAAGAATTATATCTGCTTTTAAAAACATTTAATTGGTTTAAAATATCATTAAATTTACCTTTAGAACAATAATCATTAACACGGTTATTATAAAATTGTAAAAAATTTTCATATCTTTTTCAGATATGGTTCCTAATATCAAGTTTTTGTTTTTTTCTTTTTTCAAATTGATTGATAATTCATCTGATAACCATATAGTTCAACCTAAAATCTATTAATTTAGTTTTATTATACACGGATATTATTCATAGTTTTCATGTAGTTAAATTTTTTCATTTTTTAAAACTAATTATTTTTCAAATTTAATTGTTATTTTTTTTAGTTCTATATTAATCATTATTATCAAATTGAAAGATAAAATTAAAGCAGCGGGATTATTTTATTGAAAAAATAATCCCGCTGCTAATTAATAAAAAAATCATAAAACTAAATTCTTAAAAATTGAGTTTTACAATTAATTATGACCTTCTACAATTATTAAACCTTTTAAAAGATATTCAATATTATATCTTATATTAAGATTACTGTAATTTCTTTAAGAGTTGCTTCACTAGCTTTTAAAATATAATCTTCATTATCTCGAGCTATTTTTGTAATTAAATCTTTATCTAAACTTAACTTTAAATTTCGAGTTACAAAACTTTCAGAATTTTCTTTTAATTCTTTCATTAAATTAATTTGTGATAGTACATCAATTAATAAATGCTTAGCAACTTCTTGCTCTCTAAATCTTTTTTCTTGTCTTGAATGATCTCCATCTTTATCATCTGCATCAATTATACCAGTTCAAAGTTTTCAAGCTAAATAATTTTGAACAGATCCAGCAGACTTAATATCTTTTGCTTTATCTTCTTTAGCAATTCAAATTTTATGTTCTATGCCATCCTTATTATAAGCATCCAAATCTCAACTTTTATAGTTTTTTGGACTTTCTGAATTCCCACAAGCTACAACTGATGTACTAGCAATTGCTATTGTTCCTAATGCAACAATTCCTGCTAATTTTTTTGTTAACTTCACATTTATTCCTCTTTCCTATACTTTTTTTATATATTTTATATATAACACAATACAAAATAAATATCAAATATTTTTTAATTCATGCTCAGTATAAAAAAAGTAAGAATTATTATTTGAAATAATAATCCTTATTAATTTTGTAATAGAAAATATCACAATTAATATTCAAGCAAATATATCTAAAAATATTGCTTAATATATTTTATTCATAATAATTTCTCTAATTTATTTATTTTTTATAGTAACAATTAATAGTTTAATAATTAATTGAATAAACATCAATATAGAAACTAATTGCTTTAAAGCCAAGTCTTTGATAGACTGGCAGTCCTGGGGGAGTTGCAATTAGTACTGCTTGTTCATAGCCCATATCTTTTGCTGTATTTAATAAGTGAAATAACACCTTCTTAGCATAACCTTGCTTTTGAAACTTTGGACTTGTTGCAATATCATCTAAAATAACTAAATTTTCATGATAGTAAAATTGCCCAGTTGAAATAGGAAGCTCATCAATTGTTAAATATATTTGATAATTTAACTTTTGCTGCTTAGCAAGTTCATACAAACCATAATATTTTTGCAAATCAAGTAATTTTAATGAAAAAGTATCTTTAATAACACTACGAAACTTCTCAACATCTTCTAGTGTTTCAACAAGATTAATTTTTTCATGTTCATTTAAAGGCATTTTCTGATTAAACTGTTTTAAATCAAGAACCATGGATACAATTGTTTCTAAATAATTAAAACCATTTGCTAAGAAAAACTCTTTTTCTCTTAAATCTTTTGAATCTGAAACAACACATCAAGTAAAAGGCATTTTATTATTTTGAAATACTTTAATAATCTCTAAGGCCTTATTAATTTGTTTTTTTGTTTTTAAATTTTTGCTAACAGCAACATTTAAATTACTAGTTGAAGCAATTGAATTTGTGAAATGAATTTGAGCTTCAGAATCAAAAACAATAATCTTACCATCATTTCCTGGATAAGGATTAACATTATATTTAATAAAATAATCAACTATTATTTTTTCCATTCTATCTTTAAAATCTAACATAATTATCTCATTTCTATTGGATTTATTTTATTAAGATTATCTATAGATATTATAATACATCCCAAGATAGTAAATAAAATTAAATCTGTTTAATAATTAAATTAAACTTATAATTAATAACCTCATAATTATCAAAATATAAATCATATAAAATCATTAAATTATTTTATAATACTAATTATATATTGCTAATTCTTCAATATCTAAAATATCAAAAAGCAATATTTCTTTTTAATCCTTAAAAAATTCTTTTAAAATTACAATTATTTGAAAATTTTTGTTTCATATAATCAGCATCTTCCTTTAATTTTAATGTATTCGTAACGATTGTTCTCAAATATTGAAAAAACAATCTAATCTGGATTACTTTTTCAATTTTATATCTTTCATTGTTAGTTTCACAATTTCACTTTTAAAAATCATTAAAGATTTCTTCATAAGGACCAGCAATTTTAGATGGAACAATTTTACATTTTTCTCAAAAAACTTTACTTAAAATCAAGTTAATTTCAACAAAATCACTTTCTTTATTTTTTACAAAAACTTCTTTGTTATAAAATTTAATAACATATTTTTCTTTATCTTTTTCTTCAACAAAATCAAATCTTTGAAAACTTGATAACTTTTTTAATTCAATTTTCTTATTTTTATTAATTTCTAATCAAAGATTTTGAATCTTTTTAAGAATGATTGTTAAATTATTTAAATCATCCTTACTATGATAATAAAAATTAATTTTGTGACAAATTTGTGAATTAATAAATAGAGCAAAAACATTTTCATCATTCATTGGATTCAAACCTAAAATATCTAATTCAAATCTTGCTTTATATTTTTGATAATTTTTAAATAAAGGAATCTGCTTAAAAGATTGTAATGATTTTGGGTTTCTTACTGAATCTAACAAACAACTTGAAAAATCTAAACTACCATCCTGTTTTTCTTTAACAGTTCCATGTCAATGAATAATATTTCTTTTATCAACTTTTAAAACATCTTCCAAGATAGTATCATAATTTAAAGTGATAATCTTCATATAATCTTCTAATTTATTTTTAAAACCTGGAGATGAAGATTTAAAATTTTTAATTATTTCCCATGAACTTTGATTTTGTAATTTTCAAAGATAGGAAAAAAACAATTCTTTAAAACTACTTTCAAATTCTTCATACAAATTATCATTTTCATCAAAAGATAAATATTCTTCAACTTTTTCAAAAAGTTGTTTAAAAGCAAATTCAACACCACTTTTAGAAAAGTCATTTTTACTTTCAATTATTTCTTTATGACACTTCTTTATTATTCAACAAAAATTTTCAATCTTTTTATGATAATCACTAATATTAAAAGTACCAAAGGTACTAATAGTAACAGTATCAATTTTCATATCTTTTGGCTTAAAAAAATTTATAGACTCATTAAAAAATTCTCTTAATCTTTTTTCATCTACTAATAAATCAATAAACTCTTTTAACTTAAATTTATCTTCAAATTTAATATTAAGACCATTACCACATAATAATATTTTTCCCATAGTTATTGTCACTAACCCCTAACTTTTTGGTATATTTTAATATATGTTTACTAAATTAAATAGTTTATAGCATGAAATAAAAAAATATGCAACTAATAAATAAAGTAATAATCTTAATAATTATATTGAATTATTCTTTACTAAAAATCTATCTGACAATAAAAATTAAGCATAACCCAATAAAAAATAGTCTGGTGACAGACTATTTTTTACTACTAATGTCATTCTTACATTTTCCTGTTGTTTCAAATTCAGCTAAATTTTCATATGTTATCTCAACCATATTCTTAACAGCTTCATCAGTATAACTACCAATATGAGGAGTAAAAATTACTCGCGGATATAACTGATGTAGTTCTTGATAAACTTTAATTGGCAAATCTTTTGCTTTAAAATCTTTAAAAAATATTTGCCCTTCATTTAGTAAAGTATCTAAGGCTACACCTTTGATATGCTGTGATTTAATTGCTGCTAATAAATCTTCATGATTAATTAGCTCACCGCGAGCAGTATTGACAATAAAAGTACCTTTTTTCATCTTGGCAATTGTATCTTTATTGATCATGTTTTCATTTTGACCTGGAATATAAGGAGTATGTAAACTTATTAAATCACTTTGAGATAGTAATTCATCTAATGTTACATAATCTAGCACTGCTTTATTTGCATCATTAGGATATATATCATAGCCTAATACTTTTGCTTTCATACCTTTAAAGGCCTTAGCAGCTTCCATGCCAATCTTACCAGTACCAATGATTCCAATTGTTGAATTTCTAATTTCTTTTGCAAACATGAAATCATCAACTTTAAAGTTTTTCTTTCTCATATTTTCAGCCATATAATATGTATTTCTTAAGAGACCAACTGCTAAACTTACTGCTAGTTCACTAACAGCATTTGGTGAATAAAATGGTACTCGTGCCATCTTAAATTTTAATTGATCTGCATAATTAATATCAATATGGTTGACACCAACTGTTCTTGTTAGAACATACTTAACGCCAAATTCTTTCATTTTATCTAAATTTTGCTTATCTGCTATACAATTTGCTCGTAACATTACTGCTTGTGCATTCTTTACTGTATCAATATTATCGTGAGTTAATAGTTCCTTTACCAAAACCAAATCATAGTTAAATTTTTTATTTAATGATGTAAAAAATTCTTTTTCAGAATCTCTTACACCATAACAAACCATTTTAATTGCCATAATTAACTAAATAATGGAGTTGCTCCAATAGCAGTAATGATAATAACTCAG
The DNA here is from genome assembly GCA_051653845.1 of Spiroplasma sp. Classification (GTDB taxonomy): domain Bacteria; phylum Bacillota_I; class Bacilli_A; order Mycoplasmatales; family VBWQ01; genus Spiroplasma_D. The sequence goes on from JBOFXA010000044.1 coordinate 5,224, forward strand.
ATTGGTAAAGTAATAATTGATAATAATGTCGATACTAATGTTAAATTAGAAGCTAATTGTGGTTCTTTATCATAAGCAATTGAATAAGATACAACAACACTAGCAGGCGGAGTTGCAGTCATAATTACTAATACTCCTAAAGCTGTTGCTGACATTGCTGCTTTATTGCCACTTGCAAAATAACTAATTCCTGCAATAGTACATGCAAGAACTAAAATAATAAGTGGTGCTACAACAACTTTCATAATTGCTGCATATCATACTGTTTTAGATTTCATTGCTTTATTAAAGTCACCAACTGCTAATTGCATTCCAATTGCAACTCAAGCTAAAGGAGTACAAATAGCTGCTAGTACTGAAAGAATTTTTGCAATTGGTGGAAATAATAAATCAATTCTTAACGGTGAAAATGGTTGTTTTACACCAAATGGAGCACCTGGAACAACATTAATACCAGGAATTAATTGGGTAATTCAAACTATAAGTCCAATGAAAGTACAAATTAAAATTGGATTTAAAAAAATATTTTTTATATTTGCATTTCTTTGACCTTTTTTCTTTTCAATATATTGTTGATATTCTTCTGGATTTTTTTCTTTACTAGGAATGCCTTGCAATTGTATTGCTTTGCCTTCCTTTTTAGCTACAACTGTTGCAGCATGCTTTTGTGACATAATCATAAATCCTAAAGAATATAAGAAAATTCTATATGGTACATTAAACATATTAGCTGTAATTGCTGAATTTTGAAATAATTGAGTAACAATTGGAATTCCAAAAAATGTTGTTGATGCTAATGCTGTACACATAGTTAATGTATCTTGAATATCTTTATCATATTTTAAATAAAAAACTCGAGCACCAAAAACCATGATACCATAGAATAAAAATCCAGTTAGAAGAACTAAACCTTCAGATGTTAATTGCTTAATAGTAATATCTGTCAAAAATCCTTGTAAAGCTAATGATGGTAGGCCAATAACCATAACCATTTTAATTAAAACTTTATCTCATTCTTTTTTCAATATATTTTTTCGTGTTAAAAAGAAACCAAGTCCAATAACAGCAATAGTAGCAATAATAGCACTTCAAAAACCTCAGTTTTTAATAGTATTTATAACTGCATCACTAATATTAGCTTGCAAAAATAAGTTCATACAATATCATTTCCTTTCTGAAATATTTATAATTAATCCTTAAACTACAATATTATAATATAACTTTTTTTGCTATATTACCATAATTAAATAGTAAATGTATTTAAAATTATAGAATCATTATCACAAAAGTACTTAACTTAATAAATTTTTAACTCAAAAAAATAAGACTTTAAAAAACTTAATAGACTCTTACATAATTTAAAGTTATTTGCTATAATTACTTTTGTTTTAAACACTTAAATAAAACTTAAAAATAATTAAGGAGAAATAATGGCAAATATTAAGTCACAAATTAAAAGAATCAAAACTAATGAAAAAGAACACCAAATTAATAAAAGTTACAAAAGTAAAGTAAAAACTGCTTACAACAAAGCAGTTGTTGCAATTAATAGCCAGGCAGAAAATACAAAAACTTTAATCAATGAATTTTGTAGTTTAATGGATAAAGGCGTTACTAAAGGCGTTTTTCATGCCAACAAAGCAGCTAACAAAAAAGCAAAGATAATGACTAAATATAATAAAAGTTTAAAAACAAAAAAATAGTTCATATAATATACTAAAAATTATAATTATAAGTGCAACGATATATGAAAAAATTCATATATCGTTGTTTTTTATTTTAAAATAAAAACAGACACCCTTTTAACTAACTAAAGTTAGAAAGGATGTCATTTGATAAAATAAATAAAATTTGACAAGATACTTATTTAAATCATTTTAAGTGTTCCACTTATAATTTTATAATTACAATTTACTTTTTTATCTTTTAAAAACGACCACTAAAATTCACTTTTTTTCTTTTCTTATCCTTATCTGAAGGTTCATCACTATCAAATAAAGATGAATCCATATGATACTTTTGACCATTCAAAGCAGCATTAACTGCATTTTGATATTCAGTATTTGCCCTAATAATCTTATTACGATCTAATCTTGGATTAATTAAAATTAAAATCAAAACAACAAGCAAAGGTAAAACACAAACAATTGCAGTGATAATTGAAAAAATTTGAAATACTTTAAAATTTGGTAAATTTTTCATCGCTTTAACAACCTCATTAATGGGTCTTAAATCATCTTTTTTAACTAATGTTAAGAAAAAGTTTTCATAATAACCATCACTTATTTGTCAAAAGAAATAAGAAATTGTTACAACTAACCAAAAAAATAATAATCCTAACATAAAATAAGAAATACGATATTTTTCGCGTAATATTTTAGTTGGTTTCATAAAAACATAAGCAAAAGAAATATATAAAACTACTGTCATAATTATGATAAGTCAATTATTTGTTTGACTTAAAATAAAATTAACTGGATCTTTATTCATTTCTTCTTTATAAATGTCAAGTTTACCCTTAACAAACATTGTTGTAATTATTGTAACAACAATAAGTAAACTTGAAAAAATCAACATTCCAGATAGAATTCTTTTTAATTTTGGAATAATTGCAGGTTTAGTTAAATAAGGATAAAAATTAGGATTTGCAGCAGGATGTTGTGGCAAAAGACCTAATTGTGTTAAGTTTGTCATATTGTTTAAATTTCTAAAATTATTCATATTTGAATTTTTTAAATTATTATCAGTTTGATTTTGATTATTAAGATTTTCTAAGTTATTTTGTTGATTAATATCAGTTTCCTTTGCAACACTACTAGAAATTTCATCAGTAGTAAAATCACTTAAAGCAATAATTTGGTTATGCAAATTTTTTAAAGTTTTACTATCAACAATACGAAATCTTTCTAAACTTTCTCTTTCAACACCTTTACAACTATTAATAATAGTTACAATTAATAAATTACGATCTTCTACAATTTGAATTCTTGTTTTGACATGACTCTTAGTTACTGATAAAGTAAGATTAGTAATATCAGCAGTTAGTTGTAAAAAATCCTTTGCCATATTTTTGCCATTTAATTCTTTAGCTAACTCTGTCTCTAAAAAAAACAAATTAGAAATTTGTAATTCTAAATATTTTAGAATACTTTCATTAATTTTAATTTCATTTCGAACAATTGAATTACTTAAACTATTAAAAAGAGAGCTTAAAATTTCATCATATAATTCAACATTAATAATTTCATCATTATTTTCTACTTGTGCTGAATTTTTATCATTTTCTACTTTTGATTCTTCTTTTTCATCATCGTTATTATTTAATAAGTTGTTTTCTTTATTCATATTTTCACCTCTTTATAATAACTATAATATTATAACTTAAATCTTGCTAAAAAATAAACCAATTGCAAGTTTTTTTGCTATTTTACCATTCTTTACTCAAAAATCTAATTCATGAGCCTTAATTAATAAGTGATTTATTTCTTTAACTTGCAATTTTATTAACGATAAATTCTTTAATTGTACCACTGAAATATTCATTTTTTTAATAATCTCTTGATTAGAAAAATTCTTTGCTAATAGTAACTTAATATTTCTAATCAGTTCTAATTGATAAATTGCAATTGAAAATAAATTTAACTTATCATAATTAATTTTTTCTCAATAAGAACGATATTGGAATCAAAATGTAAAATAATCTTTATTCAATCAAGAATCAATTAGTTTATAAGGATTATGAAAAAAATATTTACTACTCAAATTCTTTATTCTTGCAATATCAACAACTTGATTCAAATTCTGTAACTTTCCTAACTCATTTTTAATGATATCTAAAGAATTAGGAAACATACTAACAAGAGCATCTAAAGCTCCTTGACCAAATTTAATTTGATAATTGCTATTGGTATTTAAAATCCATTTTTTTAATTGCTCTTTATTATATGAATCAACAAAAATTTTCTTAACTTTAGAACTAAAAACTTGTGCTTTTAATTTATTAGTTAAAACTTTAAAAACAATAATATTAGTAGTAAACTGCTCAATTGTGCTAACAAACTCAGTAAATTTTTTCACATTACTATTCAAAATTAAATGATAATCATTCACAATAATAATTTTTTTATAATTAAATAAATCTAAACTACTTGCTTCTTTTAAAATTCTCTCAATTGTTAAATCAAAATATTCTGGCTCTAAATAATAAGTAACAATAGACTTATTATCATCTCAATCTTTAGGTAATCCTAAATCTAAATAATTAATTTTTAAATAATTATTAACTGCTTGAGTAAGTAAAAAAATATCTAAGCCATAAAAAACAAGCATTGTTTCACCTCAAAGCAATTATAACATTAATGACTCTTCTAACTTAATTCTTTGATTTTTTCTAAAATCAAACTTAACTGTTTTTGATTTTGTTCTAATCTTTCTTGTTGAAATTTAACTTTTTCTGGCAGTGCTTTTTCAATAAATTGCTTATTATTTAAAAGTTTTTTACAATTTTCAATTTCTGCTTCTATTTTTGCTAACTGTTTTTTAAATTTCAATAATTCTTGTTCTTTATTAACTGCTAATTCAGACTTAATCTCAATTACTGCATTACTAATAATTTTGCTAAGTTTTTTTGTAGCACCAAAAGCAGAATTAGCAACACTAGTAATTTCACTATTAGTTAATTTTAGTAAATATTTATTTAATTGATATTTTTCTGATTTAAAAATATTTTTTTCAGAATTAATATGTAAATCAATTTTAATTTTAAAAACTAATCCAAATTGATTACGAATTTCTCTTACTGCAGAAATAATTTCAATTAAACTATCAACAAATTCTTTTGCAATTGGATTAAAATTAATTGACAGAACTTTTGGATAATATTCTAATAAAATACTTTTTTGATAGTTCATTTTTTGATAAATTGCTTCAGTAACAAAAGGTAAGAATGGATGTAACATAATAATAATTTGTTTTAAAAGATAAACTAAAGTACTTAATGTTGCAAATGATAAATCTTTAGTTTGTAAATTAACTTTACTTAATTCAATATATCATGAACAATATTGATTTCAAATGAAATTTGATAAATCATGAGTAACACTAATAAAATCATAATTATCCATATTTTTTTCAACTTTAACAATTAAATGATTTAATTGATCTAAAACTCATTGATCAACATAACTAAATTTTAAATTCTTAAAATCAAAATCATAATTAAAATCTTCTGGTAAATTTAATAAAATATATCTTGCAGCATTTCATAGTTTATTAATTAAATTTCAAGCTGCTTCAATTTTAATACTGCTAAATCTCAAATCATGACCAGGAGCAGAATTACTAATTAAAAAGTAACGTAAAGCATCTGCACCATGTTTTTCAATTTCTGCAATCGGATCAATGCCATTATTTAATGATTTTGACATTTTTCTTCCTTGTTCATCACGAATTAAACCATGAATTAAAACATGATGAAAAGGATTTTTCTTAGCAAATTCTAATCCCATGAACATCATTCTTACAACTCAAAAGAACAAAATATCATAAGCAGTCACTAAAACATTTGTTGGATAGTAGTTGCTAAATTCTAAAGCATTTTCATTAGATCAATTTAAAGTAACTAAAGGTCATAAAGCACTTGAAAATCATGTATCTAAAACATCAGGATCTTGTTGATAGTCAGCAAGATTTTCTGGTGGTTTACACGCAACATAAATTTCTTTAGTTTTTTTGTGATATCAAACAGGAATTTTATGTCCTCATCATAATTGACGAGAAATACATCAATCTTGAATATTGTTAACTCATTTTAATAATTGCTCTTCAAAAAAAACTGGAAAAAAATTAATCTTAGTTTTTGCTTTTGCTTGATTTTTTAAAATCATTTGAGCAACAGGCGCCATTTTTATAAATCACTGCTTTGATAAATAAGGCTCAACAACAACATTAGTTCGTTCTGAATAGCCAACTTGATGTAAATAATCTTCAATCTTTTCAACTAATTGATTTTTCTTTAAATCACTAATTAAATTTTTACGACAAAGAAAACGTTCTTGACCAACATATTTTCCTGCTAATTGATTAACTTTTCCTGACTCATCTAAACAAAGTGGCATCGCTAATTGATGACTAAGAGCAATTTGATAATCATTAAAATCATGTGCAGGAGTACATTTCATTATTCCTGTAGCAAAAGCACTATCAACATAATCATCACTAATAATTGGTATTAACTCTTGATTTGCTGGATTAATTACTTTTCTACCAATAAATTTTTGATATCTTTTATCTTTAGAATTAACAACTAATGCTTGATCTGCAAACATTGTCTCTGGTCTTGTTGTTGCAACAACAAGATAAGTTGACTTGTCTTCAAGATAGTATTTTAGATAATATAATTTCCCTTGAACTTCTTGATAGTTTACTTCAATATTGGAAATAGCTGTCTTTAATAATGGATCTCAATTAATAATTTTTGTTCCTTGATAAATTAAATTTTTATGATACAAATCAACAAAAACTTTTCTAACAGTTTGCTGAACATCTTGATCTAAAGTAAACTTTTCTCTTGTGTAATCTAATGACAAACCAAGTTTTGCTCATTGCTGATGAATAATATGACAATATTTATCCTTTCACTTTCAAGCATAAGCAAAAAATGTTTCTTGATTTAAATTTTGACAAACATTAGGGCTTTCTTTTTTTATTGCTTCTAAAACCTTAACTTGTGTAGCAATTCCAGCATGATCAATACCAGGAACAAAAAGTGTTTCATATCCTTGCAAACGCTTATATCTAATTAAAACATCTTGAATTGTTCCATCTCAAGCATGTCCTAAATGTAACTGTCCAGTAATATTAGGAGGTGGCAAAATAATACAAAATTTTGGTTTCTTACTTTCAGGATTAGTAATAAATAATTTTTCATCTAATCATCTTTGATAACTATCAACTTCTATTATTTTATGATTGTATTTTTTTTCCATTTTTCCTCCTGTTATTATAAAAACGTTCCTAAACTTAGGAACGTTTTTAAACGCGGTACCATCCTAATTCTTGGTTTTTTATATTCTTAATACTAAGAATATAAAAAACCAAACACTTAATTATTGTTATAAATTTGTTCCTAATTAAATATAAACTACCTTCAAACTAAACATTGCTTAATTTCCACCCACCATTAAGTCTCTATATTTACCATTTAATTCTACTCTTTTATATTTTCGATAATAAATTATAATATTATTTTACCTTTTTAATACAAAAAAGCAATATTTAACTTTAAAACTTATAAATGATAAGAGTTATTTACATAAAAATTTATATTATAATTTGATAATTATTTAGAAGGAAAGATTTAAAAGACTACTATAAGTTCTGATGATTTACATAAATGAGATAAAATACTAAAAAAATGAAAAATTCATTGTTAACCTAAACATTCTTTTAAACTGCTAGCGAATTTGTGCATGAAATCTTGATGCTAATATTTCTTGAATAATTTTAATTTCACTAGCAATCTTAATTTCATCTAATTGCTCTTTTTTACTATTAAACTCTAAATTAAATGTTAAAGAATATTTCTTTTTTTGCTTTAATTTTTCATCACAATAAATATCAATTAAAGTTAAACTTTGTAAGGATTTCGTTTTTGCTGATCAAATAGCATCCTTAATACTACTATACTCAACATCTTCACTAATAATGATTGATAAATCTCTACTTAATAGATTAAATTTTGATCAATTTTCAAATTTTGTTACTTGATTTTCCTTTAATGTATTTAAAATATTTGCTAATCTAGTAAAATTAATTTCTACTAAAAAAACTTCATTGCTTAAATCCATTGCTTTGCTAATTTGTGGATGTAAAGTTGCAATAGTAGCAAAATGAATGTTATTATATTTAATTTCACTACTTAAATAAGGATGAACACTATCATCTTTAAAACTTTGATAGATTAAAGCATCACTAAATTCATTACCACCTTGTTTGGTTAATCAAGCTGATAAAAAGCCTTTTACTAATAAATAATTATTGGTTTCACTAGTAAGATTTTTTTGTTGCTCAAAAAAGTCATTGTTAATAACAAAAGCTAAGTGATGATTAATACGATTAAGATCATCTTGATTATTATTGTAAATAACTTCATCAGTAAATATTTTAAGTTTATTTTGCTTATAACTAACATTAAAACGACAAATTTCCAATAAACTAGCAATTAAACTAAAACGCATAACTTTTCTTGTTTGATTAATTTGTGATATCAAAGTCACTGGTTTTTTATAATCAAAGAAATTAAAATCTGCTAAACTTTCTTTACTTGTTAAAGTATAAGTTTTTACTTGATGAAACCCATACTGCAATAAATAAGTTCTCATTTGCGCTAATAAAACTTCTAACTTACTTGGTGAAAAAGCAACACTAGCAAACTTTGGTCTAACTACTGGTAAATTATTGTAACCAATAATTCTTGCAACTTCTTCTGCAAAATCATTAATATTATTTAAATCACTACGATAAGCAGGAACATTAATTTTAAAAGATGTTAGAATTTTTGATCCTTTAATAATTTGACAATTAATTGCTTTTAAAGCAAAAACAATTTCATTTAATGAAAAAAATGTCCCTAATAATTGATTAATCTTTTGATAGTTAATTGTACAAACATTACTTTTTGCTTGATAAGCAACTAAATTACTAAAACCAAGAATTTCATATTTAATTTCAAATTGGTTCAATAAATATAAAATTCTTTGTAAAACAAGTAAATAATTTACTGGCACAACCGGTTTATTTAATCTTTGTAAAAATAAGTTACCAGGACTAAAATTATTGCGTTTAATTTGATTTTGAACAAAATCATTTTTTAAATTTAAAGAAGCAAAAATTATCTTTTTGGTATCTGCTGCAACTAAATAATTTGGCAAAGTTGATACTGCTAAATTACTAAAGCATTGATTTTCATTTTTGAAGACAAGATCATTTTTAAAAAAGTGCAAATCTTTTGATAAATAATCTTTATCTATTAAACTAAGATTTAATGTTTTTAGTTCATCAGCATTAAAAGCAACAACAGGTTGTCCTAATTCTAACATAACAATGCTAACTAAATTATCAAAGAATGACAATTTAGGTTTAATATTAGCTAATTGTAGCGTTCTTCTGATTCAATTGTCATTAATTTTTTTGCTTTGAGCTAATAAATTAATTTGCAAAGATGAAAAAGCAGAAATAGCATCATGATGATTTTGCTTTATTGTTTGAATAGTTTTAAAATTGCTAACAGCAATTTTTTTCAATGGTAATTTAAAAAAGTGACTTAATTCTTGTGCTAAATAATACATTGCTAAACAATCACTACGATTTAATGTTAGTTGAATTTCAAAAATACTATCATCTAAATCTAAATAACTTAAAGGATTTAAACTACCAATTGGTGCATCATCTGGCAAATAAATAATACCATCTAAATCTTCTTGACTTAAAACTTCTGGATTTAATCCTAACTCTGAAAAAGAACAAATCATACCATTTGAAGTAACATCTAAAATTTCTCTAGATTCAATTATTAGACCATTTGCTAACTTGCTACCAATTTGAGCTACAACAACTTTTATTCCTACTCTAACATTATTGGCACCACAAATAATTTTGCTAATTTTTCTACCAATATTAACATAGCAAAAACTTAATTTCTTACTATTAGGATGCTTTTCAACTTTTAAAATTTCACCAACAATTAAATTAGTGTTAGCAGAAGTTAAATTAACCACTTTTTCAACTTCAAAACCTAAAGTGTTTAAAGCCTTAGCAAGCTCTTGATCTTTAATTTTTTTAACATCTATTCATTGATTAAGAATTTTTTTTGAAACTATCATAACACTTCTTCTTTCATTAATTTTTAAAATTGTCTTAAAAAACGTAAATCATTTGTATAAAATAATCTAATATCATCAATACTATATTTAATCATTGCAATTCTTTCAATGCCAACACCAAAAGCAAAACCAGTAATATTAGAATCTTTTATTTTACAAGCACTAAAAACATTAGGATGAATCATTCCTGCACCTAAGATTTCAATTCAGCCAGTATACTTACACAAAGTACAACCTCTTGAAGCACAAATTGGACAAGTAACATCTACTTCAGCAGAAGGTTCAGTAAAAGGAAAATAACTTGGACGTAAACGAATCTGACTTTCTGAACCAAATAATTGCTGACAAAAATATTGCAATGTTCATTTTAAATTAGCAAAAGTAACTCCATGTCCTACTAAAAAAGCATCAATTTGCATAAATTGATGAGAATGAGTTGCATCATCATCATCATTGCGATAAACATTTCCCAAGCTGATATAAGCTAATGGATCTTTAAGTTCTTCTTCTTTTACTTCTGATAGAATTCTTGCTGTCATATTAGTACAATGAGTTCTTAATAATAAGCAATTTTTACCTTTGTGTATATCATTAATATAAAAAGTATCTTGCATTGCTCTTGCTGGATGATTTTTAGGTAAATTTAAACGATTAAAATTATATTCTTCACTCTCAACTTCAGTTCCACTAACAATCTGATATCCTAAATTTTTAAATATTGCTGCTATTTCATCAATAATTAAAAATAACGGATTACGATAACCAATCTGAAAAGCAGCGCCTGGTAATGTTAAATCAATTTTATTGGCACTTAATTTTCTTTTTAAATGGTTTTTTTCAATTTTAACAATTTTTTCATTAATAAAAGTCATAATCTCATTTTTAAAATCATTAACTAATTTACCAATCTCAGACTTTTGTCTACCATCAAAATGATTTAAAGACTTTAAAATTTCATTAAAAGCTGATTTTTTTCCTAAATATTTTGACTTTAAAAAATGCAATTGATTTACTTCAGAATTTTTCTTAACATCAAGTTTAGCAGTTTGAGCAATTTTATTTAATTGTTCTTTAATTTTGCTACTATCTTTCATTACTTTCCACCAATCATTTGATAATAATTTTTATGTTTTTATATATATTATAGTTGATTTAGCACTAATTAGAACTAATAAATAAAGAATAAATTGTAATAGCAACACTTGCTGCTAAATTAAGGGATTCAACTTTATTAGTTGTTGGAACAAGAAAATTTTCATCAACTAATAATCTTAGTTTAGAACTAATACCTTGTCCTTCATTGCCAAAAAGAAATGCATTCTTTTTATGAAATTTAATTTGATTTAAATTTGTTGCTTTTTTTGATTCATGTAAAAACGTTCCAAAAAAATAATAATCTTCACTTTTTAACTGAACTATCAAATTAGCTAAGTCACAATATTCAAAAGCAATATTAAAAATTGCTCCCTTACTTGCACTAACAACTTTATGATTATAAAAATCAACACTATCTTGTGAAAGAAAAATTTTTGCAACTCCAAAAGCACAACAACTTCTTAAAATTGCTCCTAAATTACTAGGATCTTGAATGCTATCTAATAAGATGATGTTGTCCTGCTTTTTTACTTGATATTTTTGAAAATTACATAAAGCCACTATTGGCTGGGGGCTAACACTTTGACTTATCTTTTTGATAATTGCTTTTGTTACTAACAAAATTTTAACTTTATCTTGCAATAAAAATTGATAACTATCAGATTCATTCTCATCAAGAAAAATTGCTTCAACAGCTTGATTTTTTAATGCTGCTTCAACTAAATATCATCCTTCAACTAAAAATTGCTTACTTTTATAACGGTTCTTACTCTTATGCAAATTTTTAAGATACTGAATCTGTGGATTCTTTAATGAACTAATCTTTTTCATATAAAAAACCTACATTACTATATTTTAAAATATTCTTACAACTTTTATAATCTGGACAATATAAAGCCACTAAATTTCAAAATTCCTTACTATGATTAGGATACACTAAATGTGCTAATTCATGAATAACAACATAATCAATCACTTGATAACTAAAATGAACTAACTTTGAATTTAATGTTATTTTTTGTTCTTTATGAAAACAAACTCCTCATTTATTTTTCATTAATCGTACTTCTAAAGTAGCAACTTTTAAATTCATAATTGTTTGTCAGTAATTTAATCGTTCAAGAAAAATCGGTTTAGCAAACTTTTTTAAAAAACTATTAATTTTTTTTAATAAAAAAACTTGTTCATTCTCATTATGAAAAGAAAGTGAACTATAAATAAAAAAAACATCATCACTAATATAAAACTTAGTTTGCTTATGATATTTGCTAATCATTTCTAACTTTTTATCTAAAAAATAAATAAAAGGTTCAGGATAAAAAGCAATTCTACTAATCATTAAATCGTGATGCAATTGATAGTCTTGAATTTTAATGACTAACTTAGCAATATTTTCATGAACAAAATTTTCAATTATCTCTTTTTTAATAAAAAAAGGAGCACTAATAATAATTTTACTACCTTTTAATTTTAAATAAAGATTTTTTTGCTGCTTATAATCAACAAAATACTGTCAATGCTTCCCATCATAAAAAAGTGTTCTTTCTTCCATCAAACAAACTCCTAATAGTTTTGCTCTTGACGCAAATGATTAATTTTATTTTTTTCTAAATATCCATTAAAAATATCATCACCTGTAAATTTACATAATTTAGCAATACTATAATAACTATTAAATCATTGATTGATAGCAACTAAATTTTTTTCTTGCAGTAATCTTAAAGTTAAGGCAAATAAGTCTAAAAATGCTAAATTCAAATTTTCATATTCTCTTTCAACAATTTTAAGATTAATAATATCTAATTTTAAGTTATTAGCTATACTGATAATAAAATGAAAACCATCAATATATTCTTCTAATAAAATTTCCTTACTTGATGCAGGTCTTGAACTTCAATATTTAAAACAACGCTGTTCATTTGCAAATTCAGCAATTTCAACAAGTAATGCTAAAAATTTTGCTGTTAGAATATCTTGATTACTACTATTGCTAATCATTCTTGTTTTAGCAATTCTTAAATCTAATTCTGTTTGTAAGTTGATAATTGCTTCTAATTGTTTCTTATCTAACATAATCATTTTCCTCATAACATTAAATATTTTTAAAAGTTGCTACTGGTTTTTAGATTCTTCTTAAATTTCTTTTTAATTTTACTAAATAATGACAATTTGTTGTGATAATATGGGTTAACTTTAGTACCACAATCAAAATAAAAAGGTGGAACATATTTAGTAACTAAAAAATTAAACAATAAAACAAACCCTAACCCCATAAATCACACAAAAAGAAAACGTAAAATTGGATTTCAATTTCCTGTATTTAAAATTCAATATTTAGCAGAAAAAGAAAAACCATCATAACCAATAAATAAGTAATTAGTTCCAAAAATAGTATTGAAAGGAAAGACACATAAAGCAAAAGTAGTAATAAAAATACATGATTGGTTTAAAATTAAGTTATCATATTTTACATGATTATACAAATATAAATAAAAATAACCAAAGAAAATAATTAAATGATTTAAATAGTATTGATAGAAAAAGAAATTATTAAGACCATAAACTCGCTTTGAAGCATCTGGTAAGAAAAAAGCTAAAATTATTGGACCAACTAACAGAAAGGTAAGACTAAATAATTTTTCTGAAGGATAAATTAATAAAAAGGCACTTGTTAGATTTAAAACAGAACATAATTGAAAAGGCATATAATCCTTTCAAGTGATAGTACCACTTAACTGATGAAAAGTAAAATATAAAATATATATTAAAAATTGAAAGCTACCTAAAGAATAGCGAAAACCATCAAATTTACTAACTTTAGCATAAAATTTTCTAAAAAGAAACAAACTTGTAATAACTAAGAAACAAAAAGAAAAGCCAATTCAATAATTAATTCCAAATAAAGGACTAACAATTTCTTTTAAATTTCCATTAAAAAATAATTTTACTGAATTCATATTTCTAACACCTTATTCTTTAATATTTTTATTTTATCATTTTTTGTTTATAAAGAAAAAAAACTAATGGAATAAAAAAATCTTATTTTTCTATTTTAAAAAATATAAAAATAAGATTTTAAAAGTTTATTAAGATGCTTTCACTGTTGCAACAAGTTTTTTAAATTCTTCAGGATTATTAATTGCTAATTCTGATAGTGTTTTACGATTTAATTCAATGCCAGATTTTTTTAAACCGGCCATAAAAGTTGAATATGATAGTCCTTCGACTCTAACTGCAGCATTAATTCGTGTAATTCATAATTTGCGAAAATCACGTTTACGATTTTTACGATCGCGATAAGCATAAGCTAAAGAATTCATTACTTGTTCATTAGCTGTACGATATAATGTACTTTTTGAACCATAGTAACCTTTTGCTTGTTTTAAAACTTTTTTACGACGATGATTGGTTGTATAACCACCTTTAACTCTTGCCATACTGATTCTCCTTTTAAATTAAATCTTTTAAACGTTTGTAATCAGATTGAGAAACTGTTGTTCATCCTCTTGATTGACGTTTTTGTTTTGTTGTTTTTCTTGGAGCTAAATGTGAAACATAAGCATTACCACGCATTCATTTTCCTGATGCTGTAACTTTAATTCGTTTTTTTAATGCTTTTTTTGTTTTCATCTTTGGCATTTTTGTTCCTCCACTACTTAGTCTTTAGTTTTTAATGTCAAATAAATATTTAAAAAACTACCATCAATTTTATATTTTTCTAACTTATTTAAATCTTTATCACAAACTGCAATATCATCTACTTGCTGATAAAAAGTTCTAAGTTTTTCAAAACCAAGTTCACGATATTGATTTTCTCTACCTCTATATTTTAAAGATACTTTTACTTTGTCACCTTTTAACAAAAAATCTCTTGCTTTTTTAGCTTTAACTAATAAGTCATGAGCACCAATATTTACTGTTAAACGAATTTCTTTTTCTTTAATAATATTAGCTCTTTGTGATTTTTTTTGCTGCTTTTCTTTTTGATCTTGCTGAAAACGATAATGATCAAAATTAACAATTTTGCAAACAGCAAGTTTAGCATTTGGTGAGATGCATAAAAGATCAAGATTTAAACTATATGCTTTTGCTAAAGCATCAACTTTCTTCATAACCCCTAAATTCTTACCATCTTGATCAATAACTAAAAATTCTTGAAAAGGAATTTTCTCATTTCAAAAATCATCTTGCTTTCTGTTCATATAACCTCCAAGTTAAATTTATTAAATTAAAAAGTGTGCATAAAGCACACTCACCATTAATTCTTTTTTGCTACTTAAAAATAACTTTAAAGCTTTTAACCTATAACAACATAGTTATCAGGTGAGTGAGTACTTCTTTCTTTATGCTATAAAAATTATACCAAGTCTTAACAAAAATGCAACATTTAATTAGTTTTTAATCTTGCCTATTAGTAAAAATAATTAAAAATTTTTTTTATAAATCCTTATTTTTAATAAAATTTTAAAAAATGTTTAAAAAAACAATTTATTAATTATTTAACAATAATTTCTCTTATTTCAGTACTACGCATAAAAAGAATTTTACTTCCTGCTGTTGCTCCTCAAGATTTAGCAACTGTAATAATTTCTTTATCTGAATTAATAAACTTCTCATAATCACTAACTTTATTCATGAAAATTGAATGATAGCAACCAAATGTTGTATACAACTTATCATCATTAGAAACTCCAATAATAATTGTATTAGGACGGAATTTTGAAAGTGCTTTTAGTAATTCGCCAGTTCTTGATAGAACAACAGCATATGAATACTCACCTAATTTACATTTTTCTGCTAATTTTTTAACAATCTCAGCTCTTAAACCAGTTGTTGAATTTAAAGCATCTTCAAATTGCTTTTCATAGTATAATTTTGAATAAAATTCAATTTCAGCACGACAATTAATTGTTGCCATAACATCAGTAGCAATAAAAGGATAATTTCCATTTGCTGATTCTCCTGATAACATTGTAGCATCTGCTCCTAATTCAGTAGCAAAATAAACATCAGTTACTTCTGCTCTTGTTGGAGTAGGATTATCAGTCATTGATTCTAACATTTGTGTTGCAACAATCACTAACTTACCAGTTTTACGACATTTTCTAATTAGAATTTTTTCTCAGTATGGAACATCATAATAAGGGATTTCAAGTCCTAAATCTCCTCTTGCAACCATAATTCCATCTGATGCTGCAATAATTTCATCAATATTTTGAATTCCGATTTGTGATTCAATTTTTGCAATTATTTGTACATGTTCAGCGTTAAGTTTTTTTAATAAATCACGAATTTGCTGAACATTTTCTGCTGTATTAACAAAAGAAGCAGCAATACAATCAATGCCTTGCTCAACACCAAAAGTAATATCTCTAACATCTCTTTGTGATAAAAAAGGTAAAGAAAAATTAATGGCTGGTAAATTAATTCTTTTATTTGTTTTCAATAAATGATGATTAAAAGCCTTAACATAAACAATTCCTGGTTTAACAGAAATAACATTTAAGTGTAACTTACCATCATCAACTAAAATAACATCTCCTGATTTTAAATCTTTAGACATATCATAAGAAACTGTCATTTCAGTTGCATTACAAACTTTATTTAGATAATCTTTTTCTTTAGTATAAACAGTAATGTTACTATTCTTAACAATTTCCTGCTTATCATTAAGCATCTTACCAACACGAATTTCTGGACCCTTTGTATCTAACATAATTGAAATTGGTTTACCAATTTTTTTCATCACTTGCTTTGCTCAAACAATTCTATTTCCTTGTTCTTGATGATCACCATGAGAAAAATTTAAACGAATCGTTGTCATTCCTTTAGCAACTAATTCTTCAATTGCTGTAGCAGAATTTGTTGCTGGGCCAATTGTAGTAATTATTTTTGTTCGCTTCATATGTTTTAATATATTATTTTCCTTATTTTCCTTCATTTTTACTCCTTTAATTCTTTCAACTTAACTTAAAATTTCTATTCACTAAAATTATATACCATTTATCTTGATAAAAAAACCAATAATTTTACTAAGCCTGTTTTGCCATATTTTTTAATTTTTAATTTCAAAATAGTATAATAAGAAGCAGTAATAATTTTAAGAAAGGAAAAAAATAAATGAGATTTAAACGTTTTGCTAAGAGTTTAATTAATACCTTTTTGTTTATCATCAATGTTATTCTCTGAATTTTTAATAGTAATTCAATTGGAGAAATAGTTACTGGTATTCAAGTTGGAAAAAATCGAAAAGAAAAATTTATTTATGGCATGTGCAGTTTACTACAATATATTAGCTATGCTACTATTATTGGACTAATTCTTACTATTTATTGATGATATAAAGGTAAAACATCAATTGCTGAAAAAATAAGTGGTCTGCATATGTAAGTAATATATGTCACCATATAGTGTAAACAAATATTAGACATATCTAATGATTATTGCAATTATTTAAATAACTCAAATTTTTATTATATTTTTTAACTAAATTTTTAAAATAGTAAAATAAAAAATGCTGTTACTTTTAGTAAACAGCATTTTTTATTTTACTCTATTTCTTTTCAAGAATTTCTTTTTCTAATAAACTAACAAATTCTTTTTGACTAAGGACTTTATTAGATTTTTGTTCTTTATATGTATGATATGTTAGTTTCTTGCTAGCAACCTCTTTTGGGCCTAAAATAATAATATAAGGAATCTTATCTTCATGAACTAATTTAATTCTTTTAGCTAAAGTTTCTTCTTGCAATAAATCAACTCTAATATTTTTTGCTTTTAAAGTATTAAAAACTTCTCTACTATATTTAACAATTGCTTCACTATCACTAACTGGCAGAATTGCTACTTGCTTTGGTGCCAATCATAAAGGAAAAATTCCTTGAGTTTGTTCTAATAAAGTAGCAATAAACCGTTCATAAGTACCAATCAAACCACGGTGAATAATAATTGGAGTCATTTCACGATTTTTACTATCAACATATGTTAGGTTAAATCTCTTTGGTAGTAAAAAATCAAATTGAATTGTTGAAATTGTAACTTCATGACCTAATGGAGTTTTAATTTGAATATCAAACTTTGGACCATAAAAAGCAGCTTCACCAATCATTTCCTTATACTCAATGTTTAATTCATCTAAAACTTCCCTTAAAGAATTCTCAGCATAATCTCACATACCATCATCATTATAATATTTTTCTTTATCTTCTGAATCTCTTAATGATAAAGAAAAATAGTCAATTTTAATATTTAAAGTTTTTAAAACTTCATCAATTAAATGATAGCAACGCTTAAATTCTTCTTTGATTTGATCAAGACGAACAAAAATATGAGAATCTGTTAGTTCCATTGATCTTACTCGTTCTAAACCAGTAAGTGCTCCACTAGTTTCATAACGATATAATAAGGCATGTTCACTTAAACGCAGTGGTAATTCACGATAAGAACGTGGCACTGATTTATAAATAATACAATGATGAGGGCAAGTCATTGGTCGTAAAACTAATTGTTCATTTTCTTTTTCAATTGGACTAAACATATTTTCATGATAATGATCTCAATGACCACTTTTTTGATATAAATTAACTGAACCTAAAACTGGTGTGCTAACTTCTTGATAGTCTCACTTAAATTCTTGTTCTCTTAAATAAGCCTGCAAAGCTTTTTTAATTATCATACCATTAGGTAAAAAAAGCGCTAATCCCTTACCAACATCATCATTAAACATAAAAATATTTAATTTTTTACCTAAAACACGATGATCATGACTTTTTCTTTTTTCAATTTCAGTAATTCTTTGAGTCAAATCTTGCTTATCTCAACCACAAATACCACTAATTCTTTGCAACTGCTTATTTTTTTCATTACCCAATCAATAAGCACCTGTAATACTTATTAATTGAAAATATTTAATTGGTTTACTACTTGAAATAGCAGTTCCAGAAGCAATAATTTTAGTTCTATTATTAACTAAATAAAAGCCCTTTTTACTGTTGCTATGAGTAAGTTGAGCATATTCTTGAACAAAAGGATTATCTTGATACTGTTCCATAACTTCCCTTAATTCTTGACATAAATAAGAAATTGAAAAGTTTTGGTTCAAAACTTTAGTTAATTCTGCACTAATTTTTAATAAATCTTCTTGTTTTAATTGCTTTTGATAATCAAAATCTAAATAAAAACCATTTTCATTAGTCTTAGCAACAACTATTGTTGCTGTTGGATAAAGTTTCTTAATTGTATATGCTAAAACTAAACCACAGCTATAATTTAAAACTTTTCATCCTTCTAAATCTTGCTTATAAATAAATTTAACTGTCGCATCATTGCTAACATGACAAAATAAATTCTTAACTTGATCATTTAAAAAAAATGCCACAATTTCATTTTTATCTTGGTCTTGATAATACTTGTTTAATAAATCATAGCCAGAAATTTTGTCATTTAGTTTAATGATATTTTCTTGATTTTGTTGATTTAAAATTTTTACTATCATAAATTGAGCCTCTTTTAAATTTTTTAATATTTAATAAATATAATTAAAATTATTTTAGCATTTTTACTTAGAAATAAAAAGTAAAAATAAAATTTAAAATACTGAATAATTTTAAAATATTTTACTCAGTATCTTTAAATATTTAATTAATTCTTAACAGTTAATTAACTAGATTATTTAATTATTTTCTTCACCCCTGATAAACGCAAAATTTTATTAAAAATATCTAACTTGTTATTTTTTGGCATATTCAAAGCAACTTGAATTGGCATTGCTGATAATTTATTTCCAAGTAAACCAATAATTATGCTTGAAGTATCTTTTTTTTCAATTTGCTCAACAGCAAAAATTCCCATCATTGTTGCAAGATAGCGATCAAAAGCAGTTGGTGAACCACCACGTTGAATTTGACCTAAAACTGTTGCTCTAGTTTCAATTTTTAGTACCTGTTCAACATTTTTTGCTAACTTCTTAACATCATATAAATTTTCTGTTACTAAAACAACAATTGAACGTAACTTTTGTTTGTCCTTTAATTCGTTTATAATTTTAATTAATTCAGTATCTTGTATTTTAATAGTATCTGGTGTAACAACTAAATCACAGTTAACAGCAGCTTTAACTGCCAAATCACCACAATGTCGACCCATTACCTCAATTATTGCAATACGAGAATGTGAATCTGATGTCTCACGAATACGATCAATAGATTCAACAATTGTATTCAATGCTGTATCAAATCCAATAGTAGTATCACTTGAAACAACATCATTATCAATTGTTGCTGGAATACCAATACATTTAACCCCTAATTCGCTCAACTTTTGTAATCCCATAAAAGTACCATTACCACCAACTGCAATTAATGCTTCAACTTGAAATTCATCTAAAATCTTTTTAGCTTTTTTTCTTGTTTCTTCTTCTTCAAAACTTTTAAAACGCGCACTACCAATAATTGTTCCACCGATTTTAGTACTAATAGTAATTAATTCTTTTCAACAAACATCAACTTCATAAATTTCTTTTGCTAAGATACCTTGATAACCATTTTTAATCAGCACTAATTCATATAGTCAATTTTCTTCAGAATTAAGATCTTTACTTGCTTGTTTTTCAGAATTTAACGCTTTAATTGTTTTATAAACAGCACTAATAACATTATTCATTCCAGGAGCATCTCCTCCTGAAGTTAAGATTGCAATTCTTCTTTTTTTATTCTTACTCATTTTAAAAATCCCCATTTTAATTTAATTAACTATTATTTTAGTTTTATGTTGTAGAAAACATTTTTTCCTATAAATTCTGCTTGCTTTGATAAATCAGCATTAATTGTTAGTAAACGATTATATTTAGCAATACGGTCTGTTCTTGACATTGAACCTGTTTTAATCTGTCCAGTATTAAATGCCACAGCTAAATCAGCAATTGTTGTATCTTCTGTTTCTCCTGAACGATGAGAAATAACAGCTGTTCAACCTGCTTTTTGACACATTTGAATTGCTTCAATAGTTTCAGTTAGAGTTCCAATTTGATTTAACTTAATTAAAACTGAATTAGCTAAACCTTTTTTAATTCCTTCTGCAATAATTTTTGAATTTGTAACAAATAAATCATCACCAACAACTTGAATTTCATTATTTGTTTTTTCTACTAATAACTTAAATCCTGTTTCATCTCCTTCTGCAAGACCATCTTCAATTGAAATAATTGGATATTTCTTTGTTAATTCTACTAAGTAATCAACCATTTTAGCAGATGTTCAAACTTTCTTAGTTTTAGCATTAGCATCTTTTTTAGCTCCAAGAACATACTTACCATCTTGATAAAGTTCACTTGAAGCACAATCCATTGCAATAACAATATCATCTTTAGGTTTATAGCCAGCTTTTTTAATTGCTTCAATAATTAAATCTAAAGCTTCTTCAGTACTATTTAAATTTGGAGCAAAGCCTCCTTCATCACCAACTGCAGTAACTAAACCTTTTGCTTTTAAAATATCTTTTAAATGATGAAATGTTTCTGCTGCCATTTGAATAGCATGATTGAAATCTTTAGCACCCACAGGCATAATTAAAAACTCTTGAAAATCAATGTTGTTATCAGCATGAGCTCCACCATTAATTACATTAAACATTGGAACTGGTAATTGACAAGCGTTAGTTCCACCTAAATAACGATATAATGGCATATCAAGCTCATTTGCTGCAGCTCTAGCAATTGCTAAAGAAACACTTAAAATTGCATTAGCTCCTAGTTTTGATTTATTTTTTGTACCATCTAATTTAATCATTAATTGATCAAGATATCTTTGTTCACTAACTTCTTGACCAATTATTTCTTTTGCAATTATTTTATCAATATTTTCAATTGCTTTTAAAACACTTTTTCCCTGATAAATTTTAGGGTTCTTATCACGTAATTCAATTGCTTCTCTTAATCCAGTTGAAGCTCCAGAAGGAACAAGAGCAATACCATAGCCACCAGCATTTGTTCAAACTTCTGTTTGAATTGTTGGATTACCACGAGAATCAATTACTTGTAATGACCTAACATCAATAATAACTGACATATAAATTTCTACCTACTTTCTTAGTAAATTTAATAAAACATATGAAATATATAACATCAACACATTAATAATATTATATAGATATACATTTAAATCATACAATTATTATACAAAAAATAATAATTTTAAAAAACTTTTCATAATAAGAATTATTAAAATATAACTAATTTTCCTAACTATTAATTTTCTAACAAATTTTCAATTTTCCTATTCTCAACATGTGGATTAATTATTTTTTGGATTTTTTCTTTAACGCTGCTAATTATTTTATCTTGATTAGTAATTTTTCATCAATCATGAGAATTAATTTGATAAAATGTTCATCCTTTATTTTCTAAAAAATTTTGACGATACCAATCACGCTCCTTATCTGAAAGTTTTGAATGATAAGCATTAGCACCACATTCAATAGCTAAAAGATATTTATAGTTAATATTATCTCAAATTGCTAAATCAATTGTATAACCACTTTGCTCAACTTGTTGCTTTATTTCATAATTAGTTCCTTTAAATGCAACAACTAACTTATTATAAATTTCTGTTTCTAATATACTTTCAGTTTTATCTTCTAAACTATCTTCAATAAAATCACTACCTAAAAACAATGATTTTATTTTATTAGAACTTAAGGCATGATTTTGGATTTTTTCAACATATTCTAAATACTTTCCTAATATAACTGCACCATTAGAAATTTCTCTTTCAGAATTAGATAGAATCTCTTTTGAATTAATGCTCTTCACAACATAAATTTGTTTTTTAGCTCTAGTAATGGCAACATTAATTCTATTTTCTCCACCAGTTTTATTAATTGGACCAAAATTACGATAAAATTTACCATCTGGATTACAAGCAAAAGAAATTGCTAAAATGATAATATCTCTTTCATCACCTTGAACTTCTTCTAAATTCTTAACAAATAAAAAATCTTTTTCTGATCTATTATTTAATTCATTTTCAATGAAACTATTAACACTTTTATCTAATTTTTCTTTAATCAATTCTGCTTGTTTTTTATTAAAAGTAATAACACCAATACTTTCTGTTTCTTTTTTTGTTGCAACTATTTTTTCAATTAAATTCAAAACTTCTTTAGCTTCAATTTCATTAACTTGATTATCTCAAATGCCTCTAACAAAAATTTCTTTAATCGGTTTAATTGTTTTTTTAGTATCATTATGATCAACAAAAATTAAATTTGATTGATAAAAATAATGATTTGAAAATTCAATTAATTCACGATACAACGAACGATAATGATATTTTAAACCAACACACTGAAATTTATAAGATACATATTCTAATAATGAACTAAATTCTTCTACTTTATCAGTTAAACTATTTTCAATATCTTCATCTTGATTATCTAATTCAATATTTCTTAAAAAATAATTTGTTGGTGCTAATTGTTGAGGATCACCAACAATAATATTTTTTTTACCACGATATAAAATAGCAATACTTTTTTCTAAATAAATTTGTGAAGCTTCATCAAAAATTGTAAAGTCAAAAAAACCCCTTTTTAATGGGATAATACTAGGAACAACATCAATAGAAGTAATAAATATTGGAGTCATAATAAAAATTATTTGTCCAAAATTTTCAATAAATCATTTAATTGAAGGAAATTTCTTATTTTCAGTAATTATTTTTACAAATTTTTGAAGTTTTTTGCGATTTTCAAAACCAATTGAACAATAATTATCAAGTTTTTTAGAAATATTATTAGCAATTTTATTTTTTAATTCTAATTTTGTATATTTTATTTTTGCATCAAAATTATCTTTAATTACTTGATGTCAATCAGTTTTTTCAACTTCAATTATTTCTTGATATTTCTTTTCAAATTCTTCAATATATAATTTCTTAACTAAACTAATTATTTCTTCATCGTTCTTAACATGATTAAAAATAATTTGTAATTCTGAAAGTTCATTAAAATTTTCTTTTAATTCAAATCATTTTTCAATTTCTGCTTTTGTAAGCCTTTTCAAATAATTTAAACTCTTATCAAAATCATAATTAGATCTTTTTTTGATTTTTTTCGCAATTTGTTTTAAATTCTTACTTTTACAAAAATCAACAAAAACTTTTTTTGATTTTTTATTATTTATATCCCTTCAATTAAAAGTTAAAATTTCATCTAAATAATTAAAATTATCAAAAATAAATGGAAATTCAACAACTCGATTATAAAAATCTAGCATTTTCTTTTTCCATTTTAACTCAATGATCAATTCATCAATAATATCTTTTTCTAAAATATTAAATCTTGAAAAAAAATTAAGGTTAAAAGCTTGACTTAAAAAATTATCAATGATTAAATTTGGCATACTAAATTCTTTAAGACAATTTAAATAAACTTTATATTCTGGATAGTTTAAAAATTTTTTATACTTTTTAATTTGATTAAAAGCACTAGCTATTTGATTATTAGCATCATCAATATAATTACTAAAATTAAAAATTTGATTACGAATAATAAAGTTTCAATTATCATTTAACTGCTTATAAAAATTTCTTTTATCTTTATTAAGATCATAAATTTTAAGAGAAAAATTTTTAAAAGTACTTAAATTATTATAAACAACCTCAGTTGCAACTTTTTTTTCAGCTGAAAAAATTAAATTTTTATTATTATTAAGGATATTAATAATTAAATTAACAATAGTTTGAGACTTACCTGTTCCTGGAGGTCCTTTAATCACTGTATTTTGCTTAAGTGACTTTAAAATTGCAACTTTTTGAGAAAAGTCTAAGTTTGATATTTGAGTAATATCTTTTTCTTCAAAATCTTCTTTTATAGCTATATCTTCAAAATAGTTATCATTTATTAATCGATCCATTTGTCTTAAGAAATTATCACCATTTTGATTTTCTCATTTTTCTAAATCAGAAATAATTTCAAAACTAGTAGTTTTAAAAATACCAATTGTTGCATAATTAAAAAAAATAAAAAAATTATATTCTTTAATATTTTTAACTAATTCTTGCTTTTTTACTGTTGCCTTGTTAAATTTTTTAATCTCATCATATGTAAAAAATTTATCTCTATTAAGTCCAATATTAAATTTCTTGAATATATTTTCTTTAATTAAAAAAATTGCTTTTTCTAAAATTTTTAATGGTGCTTCATTATATTTAAATAAACTATTAATTTTTTTATTTAAACTATAATCTAACTTCTGAGCTTTAACAAAACTTAGCCTTTCAAAAAAAACATCATTCAATTCAAAAAAACCATCAGTTTTATCAATTACTAAAAATATTTGACTTTGAGTTATTTCAATTCTAATTTTCATAAAAAACATTGGTGAACGAAAAACTTCATCACCTAAATCAGAACTAAATTTACCTTCAAGATAAAATAATCCAATTCTCAAACAATTAATTCCTGTTTCTCGTTCTAATTCTTGGTGTTTTTTATTAAGCTTTTCTATTTTATCTTTAATACCAACCTGTTTGACAAGTAATCATTCAGTAAAATCTAAGTTTTCTTTTGAAGACTCTTTATTTTTTTCATATTCTAACTTTAATTCATGATCAACTGATAAATTTTGTTCAGCATCACTAACTTGCTTATAATTAATTTTTAATTCTACTTTTCTTTTATTTAAAAGAGATTCTAAAATATTTTCAAAGATAAAATATTTCTGAATATCATATAAATCAATAATACTAACTGAATTCTTAGCAATAACTGAATAATTAGCTAATCCATCACGACTACGGTTAATCATTCTACTTCTTAATTCTTTAATAGTCATAATACTTAACACACCTTTTAAAAAATTTAATTAGCAAATTAAAAAATAATTTGCTAATTAAATTTATTGATTTTTTAACAAAGACTTTGCAGTCATTTCTTTTGGTTTTTTAATTTTTAATAGTTCAATAATAGTAGGAGCAACATTTGCTAAACTACCATTTTCTTCTAAGTTCAAGTCTTTTTGGCAAATAATTAACGGTACTGGTTGTGAAGTATGTTTTTTATTAATTTCACCTTGTTGATCAACCATAATTTCAGCATTACCATGATCTGCAGTAATAATCAATGTTCCATTAACTTTTTTTAAACTTTGATAAATTTTGCCTAAACATCAATCAACTATTTCAATAGCTGCGATTGCTGCTTTTAAATTTCCTGTATGTCCAACCATATCTGGATTAGCAAAATTTAAAATAATAACATCATATTTATCTTGGGCAATTTCTGATTCTAATCGCTTAGTAATTAATTCAGCACTCATTTCTGGCATTAAATCATAAGTCTTAACTTTTGGTGATGGAATCAAAATTCTTGTTTCTAAAGGATATTTTATATCTACTCCTCCATCAAAAAAATAAGTTACATGAGCATATTTTTCTGTTTCAGCTATTCTTAATTGTGCTAAGTTATTTTTACTTAATCACTCACCTAAGCCATTCTTAATTGAAATTTGTGGAAAAATAATCCCATTACCTTTAACACTATCTGCATAATGCATCATTGAAACAAAATAAAGATTTTTTAATGGTTGCTTATTATTGTCTTTTCAAAATTGATAACTTGAATTAGTTAGTGCTGAAGCTAATTGAATTGCTCTATCAGGTCGAAAATTAGCAAAAATAATACTATCACCATCACTAATATTGCTATTAGTTAGTTGATTGTTATATGCTGGGCTAATAAACTCATCACTATGATTTGCTTGATACTCTTGATCAACATAAGCTAAAGAATCAGAAAAACTCTTACCTTGATGAAAAACCATAGCATCATATGCTAATTGTAAGCGTTCTCAACGTTGATCACGATCCATAGCATAGTAACGACCAGAAATTGAAGCAATTGCACCAATTTTTAAACTGCTAGTCTTATCAATTAATTGTTGCAAGTAAATTTTTGCTACACTACTTTTTGTATCTCTACCATCTAAAATTGCATGAATGTAAACGTTAGTAAAATTTTCTTGAGCACAAAAATCTAATAAAGCTAAAACATGACTAATATGAGAATGTACTCCTCCATCACTTAATAAACCAATAATATGTAGTTTACTTTTCTTTGCTTTTGCTTGAGAAATCGCTGCTTTAATCACTTGGTTATTAAAAAAAGTCTTATCTTCAATTGCTTTGTTGATTAAAGTTAAAGATTGATAAATTGTTCTGCCTGCACCAATATGTAAGTGACCAACTTCAGAATTACCCATTTGCCCTTCTGGAAGACCCACAGCAAGACCTGAAGCTTGCAATTGCACATGAGAATAATTAGCTAAAAAATAATCTAAATTAGGTTTCTTTGCTTGAGAAATTGCATTTGTACTATTAGATCTAGCAATTCCAAATCCATCTAAAATTGCTAGTAAAACTGGTTGTTTACTCATAATTTAATATTTGCCTCACAAATCTATTTTTAAAATTTTTAAATTGTTTGATTGTTACTAATCTTAAAGAAATTAATAATGTTACTAATAAAATCATTAACAACTTGATAATTACTTGCTTCAATAAAGACACCATCTTGATCATTGTATCTAATTTTTTTAAAAGCAGGACTAGTAAACTGATTAACTAATGGTGTGATATTAATTTGGCTAATTAAATTCTTACTAATTCTTAAAACAATCATTGAATTATCAAAAGTATTATTTGATAGAAACAAAATTCGATCATCAAAACCATTAATTTTTTCTAAAGCTTTTTCTTCTAGAACATCTCGATCAATTAAGAGATTATTAAAATTAACGTGAATAAATTCATAATTTCCAACTTTTTCTGAATATTGTGTTTCAATTGATTCATCAATAAAATTTTTAATTAAATCAGGATTTTGATTTTGAAAGTCAATAAAATTTTGCTTTAGTTGCAAATAATCCTGCTTTAATTTTTCTAATTTTTCATAAGAATCAACAATTGAATCAGGATAAATTTCTGAAAGTTGTTCACTGTTAATTAATTTAATTTCTTTATTGATATTACGAATTGCAGTAAGGAAGCCTTTTTTTTGACTAATAAAGAACTCATCATTTTTTTCTCTACCAACTAAAAAATCAACAATTAAATTATTTTTTGTTTCAATAAAGTTTTTAATCTCAATTAACTCAAGATTAGCAACATTTTCCTTTTCTATTTTAGTTAATTCATCTTTTAAAAAAGGATATTCTTGATAGTTAATTTTTTTATTCTCTAAACACTCATTAACAAAATCACGAGTTTTAAAAAGTAATTTTCTACTAATTTTTAAATTTTTACTTAAAATCATTCTAATTTTTTTTTCATCAATGCTAACCTTAATTTTTTTAATTAAAGCTTCTTGTTCTTTTGCTAAATGATGCAAAAATAAATGAAATAATTTTGCAGCTAATTTATTATTAAATAAATCTCTTCTAAAATCTTCATCTGCAGTTAAAATCAATTCATGATCAGAATTAATACTAATAATTCCTGAAATTACTTTTACTAAATGAAAATAGACTCCTTCAACAGTTGTACTATCAACATCAACTACTCTAGCTTTAAAGAAATCACAACTAAGAATTCCTTGTTCAGAAATACTTGTATTATCATAACTATTTAAAATAGTTTGATCTAAAACAATTAAACCAAAATTTGGTAACTGATTAGCTGTTTCTATTTTATCATTCAATAGACTTAAAATCCTAACATTAACTGCTAATTTATCATTAATAAATTTTGTTTTTGAAAAATTTAAATCTTGTTTTTTTGCTTCTAACTTCTGCCATCATTCTTTACTTTTAATTTCAAATTCAAATTTAATCATTTTGATTGCTCCTTACTATTAAATTAAGCAAATAAAGTTAGAATATTAACCATTGCATAGTTTCAATTGTACAATGCTAATATTAATTTAATAAACTAACAAAATTTGTTACTTCTAATGAAGCATTTCCTACTAAGGCACCATCAATATCTGGTTGAGATAAAAATGTTTTAATATTATCAGGTTTAATTGAACCACCATATTGGATTCTAATTTGATCAGCAATCTCTTTATCATACAAATTAGCAATAATATTTCTAATTTGTAAACAAACAGATTGTGCTTCTTGACTAGACGCTGTTTTGCCTGTTCCAATCGCTCAAACTGGTTCATAAGCAATAACTAACTTGCTAATTTTTTCTTTTGCTAAATCTTTTAAAGCTGCTACAATTTGCTCTTCAATTACTTTATTTGTTTCTTGCTTTTTATATTGAGCTAAATTTTCACCACAACATAAAATTGGAGTTAACTGAGAATTATTAAAAATTCATTTTAATTTTTTGTTGATGCTGTTATTGGTTTCATTAAAATATTCTTTTCTTTCAGAATGACCAATAATAACATAACTAACAGCTAATTCTTCTAACATATTAGTTGCAATTTCTCCAGTAAAAGCTCCTTGCAATCCAACATAACAATTTTGAGCAACGATAATAAAGTTATCTTTTCTTTTTGCTTTCAAAACACTTAAATTAGTAAAACTTGCAGCAATACCATAGTCACAATTGAAAGTTTTAGTATTAGTTGCCTTATTAAACTGATCTAAAAATTCTTCTGTTTCTTTCATAGTTTTATACATTTTTCAATTACCGATAATAATTTTTTTACGCATTTAAGTTCTCCTTTATTTTTGTTAAATCTAAAAGTGATGCTGCTTCTTTATCAATTAAAATCAAAACTTTCTGATGATTTTGCAAATAACTACAAGGCCATTTTGCTGAAATTTCTCCTTGCACTAAAGCCTTAATTGCTACTGCTTTATTTTTACCTGTAGCAATTAAAGCAATACTTTTAGCTTTCAAAATTGTCGCAATTCCCATTGTTATTGCTTGGTTAGGAACAACTGATTTATCAGCAGCAAAAAATCTTTTATTTGCTTCAATTGTTTCTTTACTTAACTCTACTACTCTAGTAATTGAATTGACATCTGAGCCAGGTTCATTAAAACCAATATGACCATTGCTACCAATTCCTAAAATTTGTAAGTCAATTGGACCATACTTACTAATTAACTTTTCATATGTAAGTGCATTTTGATTTCCATCTTTTAAGCCGCTAGGAATATGGGTATTTTCTTTTTTGATATTAATATGGCTAAATAATTGTTCTTTCATAAAATAATGATAACTGTTACTATTTGTTTTGTTATAACCAATATACTCATCTAAATTAAACGTAATAACTTTTGATCAATCAGTTTTATTTTCTTGATGATCTTTAATTAATAATTTATATGTTGCAATTGGACTTGATCCAGTAGCTAAACCTAACACAGCATTAGGCTTTTGTTTCACTAAATCAATGATTATCTTACTTAATAAGTCAGCAATTTCATCTGAATTCTTTGCAATAACTAAATGCATTATTTCACCACACTTAAATTAATTTTTAAAAGCAATTAAACCTTCACAAATTGTTAAATAGATATTATTTTCTTGATCTAAAACTAATAAATCAGCTAAATAATTTTCTTTAATATCTCCTGTAACATCAGCAAGTTTTAATTGTTTTGCACTATTATAAGAAGCCATTTTAATACAATCTTGTCAATTATTATTAGTTATTTTTAATAAATTCTTAAATCCTTCAATCATAGTAGATACACTACCAGAAATTGCATTGCTATCATTTTTCAATGTAGCAATATTACCTTTTTTAATAATTACCAATGGCCCTAAAGAATATTGCCCATCATCACATCCTTTAGCACTAATAGCATCACTAACCATGATAATATTATCTGCCCCTTTAATTTTATATGTTAATTTAAGAATATCAAGGTCAACATGAACTCCATCACAAATTATTTCAGCTAACATATCTTTACTATCTAAGATAGCAGGAACACATCCAGGAAAACGATGATGAAAACCACTCATGGCATTATAAAGATGAGTAACATGATTTAAGCCATATGATACTACTTGTTTAACTTGTTTAAATGTTGCTGCACTATGAGCTAAACTAGGTGTAATGTTATTATTAATTAAAAAAGTTGTAAAATTATCACTTTTTGATTGAAATTCTTGATCACATTCAGGAGCAAAAGCAACAAATTTTAAATGATTACTACTTAACTGTTTTCATTCATTAATTCAATCAATATTAGGTGCTACTAGCAATTTAGGATCATGTGCTCCTTTATATTTTAAGTTAATAAAAGGACCTTCTAAATACGCCCCCAGAACTTTTGCTTGTTTTTCTAATTGCTTTTCTTGCATATATTGTCCCAATTGTTGAAAAAAATAATTAAGAATTTCTTTTTGAGAAGTAACTGTTGCACAGCAAAACTTAGTTACACCTTCTCTTACAACTGCCTTAGCAAAACCATTAAGTGACTCTTTTAATGATGTTTTTTCATCAATAAAACTATAACCATAGCCACCATGAACATGAATATCAATAAATCCAGGAATAATTGTTTTATCTTGACAATCAATCACTGTTATGTTATTAGTTTTGCTATCCTTAAATTTTCCAGCTTGAATTTTAGTAATTTTAGCATTTCTAATTGCTAATCACCCAAACTCAATCACTTTTTGAGAACTAATAATTTTAGCATTCTTTAAAATTAAGTCATTAGTCATTAACTAAACCTCTTTTAATTTTAATATTATTAATAGGAAGTAAACTAATTTAGTTATAACATATTTATTAAATAAAAATAAGCCTTATTAATAAAAACAAGTTCAGCAAAAAAAGGAACAAAAAATAAAAAAAGGCATTTATTGCCCTAAATAAATCTTATTAAATGGTGGTCAAGGGCGGAATTGAACCGCCGACACTATGAGCTTCAATCATATGCTCTACCAACTGAGCTACCCGACCATTGCATATAAAATAATATCAATAAATTAATAAAATAACAAGATATAATTTTATAGTAATAAATATAATTTTTTAAAAAGGAGTACTTATGATTAATCAAAAAATAATTCCAACCTTAAAAAGTTCAAGACTAATTCTTAGAGCTCTTAACTTAAATGATACAGAAGATATTTTTGCTTATGCTAAAAATAAACAAGTAGCTCAATATGTTTTTTGAGATCCTCATCAAAATCCTAACGATAGTGCTAAATTTATTAAAGAAACAATAGTTTCTTATCAAAAAGAAAAAAAACTAATGTGAGGAGTCCTACTAAAAGATATCAACAAACTTATTGGTACTTGTGGCTTTATGGCATACTACCCGACAACTAAATGCTTAGAAATTGGCTATGCTTTAAATCCAGAATACTGACATAAAGGATATATTAAAGAAGCACTAACAACAATAATTGATTATGCTTTTAAACAACTAGATGCAATTAGAATTGAAGGAATTTGTGTTATAGAAAATCTTGCTTCAGCAAAAACTATGATGAGTTGTGATATGGAATTTGAAGGAATTTTACACGATAATTTTATTAAAAATAATAAAATTCATCACTGTAAAATATTTGCCATTACAAAAAGAAACTATTTAAAAAAAGCTAAAAAATAGTTCCAGGTTCATCTTGAAAAAATAATTCTTTTTCTTTTTCATTGCGAATAATCTTATCATTATTAAGATTTTTTTGCTCATTATAAAATTCAAAGTAATTAATTAATAAAAGTACATTCACTAAAACATACAATAAAGGCCAACATGTCAGAACAAGTGATAATTGTCATGTATAAAAATAACCAATAAAAATTACTGAAAAAATTTCAAACACTAAAAAAATGATTGTTGTTCCAATAATTGCTAAAACTAAAATAGCCTTTTTTCATTTATACTTAACATTCTTCAAAGCAAAATTTACTAGCATAAACACCAAAAAATAAATTAAAAAGGTCATTAATCCAATAATACCAAAAATCAAACAGTTCTTCAAAAAGAGTGGTAAATCAGCAAGACTGATATTACCTGTTACTTTGATTTGCAAACTAGCATATCAAGAAAATCCAGTTAAAAATAATGTTACTGGCATCAATATGCTTAATAAAAATAATAAAGTATACCTTAGTAACATTATTGCATCATTATTGCCATATCTACCTCTTTTAAAAAACATACCTTATCTCTTTTCTTAAAATAATCGTTTACTATTAAAATTATAGTATATTTGCAATAAGTTTTTGCTAAATAAACTATTTTCTTATATAGTAAAAAGCTAACTAATTTTAAAATTAGTTAGCTTTTTACTTATTTTAATTAACAAAATTGATGGCGGTCCCGACGGGATTCGAACCCGCGATCTCCCGCGTGACAGGCGGGCGTGTAAAACCACTCCACTACGAGACCATGGTTTCGGAGGCCAGATTCGAACTAACAATCTTCGGGTTATGAGCCCGACGGGATACCATTTCCCCACTCCGAAATATATAAATTTAGTCAATTAATTAATGGCGGGAACTGAGGGATTTGAACCCCCGCGCGTCTATAACGCCTCCCAGTTTTCAAGACTGGTCCCTTCAACCGGACTTGGGTAAGTTCCCATAATAAACAATGGTGGACCCTATTGGATTTGAACCAATGATCACCCGGTTATGAGCCGGGGACTTTAAACCAAGCTAAGCTAAGGGTCCAAGCAATATGGTAGCGGAGACGGGACTTGAACCCATGACCTTTCGGGTATGAACCGAATGTTCTAAACCAACTGAACTACCCCGCCAAAAATATTTTTAAATGTTAATGGTGGATCCGATCGGGATCGAACCGACGACCTCCTACGTGCAAGGCAGGCGCTCTCCCAGCTGAGCTACGGACCCATATTAAAATATTTTTAATAATGGTCGGGAAGACAGGAGTCGAACCTGCGACCTCTCGGTCCCAAACCGAGCGCCATAGCCACTAGGCCACTTCCCGAGGCTGGCGCGCCTAGCAGGAGTCGAACCCACACCTTCTGATCCGTAGTCAGATGCTCTATCCATTAAGCTATAGGCGCAATAATTTATTAATTCTAAAAATAATAAACCTAATCAATTATACTTATTTAAAAAAAATTTTACAAGATAAATTTTAATAATTAGTAAATTTATTAAATAAGTAAAATGGAGGAGCTGGACGGATTTGAACCGACGAATGAGAGTTTTGCAGACTCCTGCCTTACCAGACTTGGCGACAGCTCCAAATATGGATATGTTTATCAAAATTTAAAATACTTTTCTATAATATCAACTATATCAAACAAAAACAAGATAGAAAATAAAAAAGCACAAATATCGTGCTAATAAAATGGTGGAGATGGCGGGAATTGAACCCGCGTCCAAAAGGTAACTTAACAAGTAGTTTCTACAGTTTAGTAGAATTAGTTGTTTCATTAATATTAATTAATTCTACAAATTTAATATTAATTAGTTAATTAGAACTTCAAAAAAACTTATTAACATCAGTTTTTCTAGTTTGTTTGTAATACGTTAACTAACAATAACAAACAATCATTGGTTAACGGTAGTATCAAGATTAATTGATTTTAAGCAGTTAAAGCAGCTAATTTAGCTGGTTTATTGAAAGCAAAATTAAATGAATTTAATTTTTCTTTAATATCTGCAGGCACTACAGTTTTGTTTTTGTTTCCGGTTATTATACCTCGTAGTCTTATGGTCTACTAGACCACTGCAACTATCTGCCATTAACTCCTGTCGAAACCTAAAACATCCCCATAATATTATACACTTTTTAGTAATTATTGGCAAGAGGGATAGAAAGAATATTTTGGTAGATTGTGTGGTAAAAAATATTATTCAGTTTGAATAACTGAATTTAACGAGCTTTAAATTCTTTTAAATTATATCATTAGTTAAATTAAATGTCTAAATTTAACTAATATTTGCATAACAAAAAATATTACCATTGTAATTACAAAATAAATTTTTAATTTTAGTTGTTTTTTAATTTTAGAACTTTTGATACCATTTGCCTCGAACACCCATTTTAGCTAGGGGCATTTCACCGGTAACAGCATAATTAATAAAACTTTTTCTTCAGTAATTTTCTTTAAAGTATTGTTGCTTTTCTTGACAAGTTCAGATTTTTGGTAAAGGAGTAGGAGATTTTATATTAAGTGGTTCTATTAAATATATACGAGATAAAAATAAAAATATTGATGATATCTTAGATATTTGACCCTTTCCACAAAATATAAAAGAAAATGAACGTAAACAAGCTTGAACTGAATATCGTCAAAAATTAATTAATAAAGCTGGAGTAGTAATTTTTGTTTTTGGGAATAAACTTGATTCTAAAAACAAAACTATTTTATCTGAAGGAATGATTGAAGAATTTGAAATAGCAAAAAGTAAAAATAAAATAATAATTCCGATTGCTTCAACTGGCTATGCTAGCAATGAAATTTTAAAAAGAATTGAAAAAAATATTGAAGACTTTTCTTATTTAAAAGACTATATAGGAATTCTAAAAGCTGAAAAAAATCAACAAGAATTAATTAAAGTTATTTTAAAAATTTTAAAGGAAGAAAAAAATGAAACAATTTAATATATTCATTTCGTATTATTACAATGAAGCTAGAGAATATATAGAAAAAATCAAAAAATTTTTAGAAACAGAATTTAATGATATAAATATTATTTATGAAAGAGTAAATTATAAACTCGAAGGTTTAGATGATAAAGCCATTACTAAAATAATTAGAGAAAATTATTTAAGAATATCTAATTTAGTAATTATTTTATTAAGTAAAAATGCATGAAAAAGAAAACATATTGATTGAGAACTTTCTGCATCATTGAGACATACAAAATCAAATTCAAAGAAGCCTGTAATTGCAATTTTAACTCCTGATTATGGAACAAAATTCTTACCGCAAACAGATAAAACTTCAATTAGAATGATTAGAAATGTAGAAAATAATTATATAGAAACTATTTTTTGAAATAATTTTTTTAATGTTAATAATGTTAAAGAAATTATTGATAAAGCTAGAGAAAATTCAAAAAAAATAAATCCAATAAATAATGATATTTTAAGAAGAAAAAATAAAGGAGAATAAAAAATGAAAAAAGCATTTTTTAGTTTTTATTATGATGATGATAGCTGACGAGCACAAATGATTAGAAATATGGGTAAAGTTACTGGTAATGACATACTTGAACCCAATGATTGAGAACAAGTTAAAAGAAATGGGAAGCAAGCAATTGAAAATTGAATTAAAAAACAAATAAATGCCTCAGATGTGGTTATAGTATTAATTGGTACTAATACATATAAACGAGAGTGAGTACTATATGAAATACAATATGCATTAGAAAATAATAAAAAAGTAATAGGAATTCATATTCATAATTTAAAAGATTCAAATGGGCAAACGGCTGTTAAGGGTCAGAATCCTATCCAACTTGTTAATCATTATATGAAAAATTATGCAACTATATTAGATCCAAGTTCTTATAATACATATAAAGAAATTGAAGAAAAGTTAAAATGAATTTAAGTTACTGTACAATTAACTGTGTCTCTAAAAATTTAATTTAGATTCACTCTGTCATCAAATTTTATCATTAACTGAGAAATTGCACTACCCCAATTCTGAATTAGCATCGTTCATTTCTTAGCCATGTTTTGAAATGCCAGATAAAAAATCTTAAAAACTGATGAGTCATTAGGAAAAATCTTTTTATTCTTAATGACTTTTCTTAATTGGCTATTAACTGATTCTATAACATTAGTTGTGTAAATAATTTTTCTGAATTCTTGAGAATATTTAAGAAAAATTATTAAATTATTTCAATTATTTTCTCATGACTTAGCAATCTGAGGATATTTTTGATTTCATTTTTCAGAAAAGTTATCTAAAGCAACTAATGAATATTTATGAACAAGGTATAAGCAAATGATTTCATCATTGACCTATAAAAAATGAATTTATGAATTCATTATTTTATAACAAAATAATAATTTGTGAGGGACTTAATGATGAATACATTTTAAATTCTTTATTTTTAGAAACTAATGTATTTATTTTAAAAAGTTTCGGAAAATTTGAAATTCCATTTTTGCTGTCTTTATTAAAATTATTTAATAAAAAAATATATACAGTATATGATAGTGATATTAGTTCATCAAAACTAAAGAAAAATAATCAATGAAATAGTTTTTGAACCCAAATTAATTCATTATTAAGTAATGAATGTTTATTAAATGATTTTAATTCTTTCCAATTTAAACCAAATTTAGAATATGAATTGAATTTAAATAAAAATAATAAACAATATATGACAAGAATGAATT
>JBOFXA010000045.1:0-54324 GCA_051653845.1 Spiroplasma sp.
TTTAATCCCTAGAAAAAATAGAACTCCAGAATGAATTAAAGATAATTTACCTAAATATATAGAATTTTATAATCAATTTAGACCACAAATAAAATTAAAAGCAATGAGTCCTGTTGAATACAGATTAGCTCATTCCTAATAGAGTTTTTTATTTGTCTACTTTTCTTGACAAGTTCAAAATAGATACTTTTTTCATTTTAAAATTAATTTTAATTTTAAATTGCTTTTTTAAAATAAAAAAAGCTATAATATTTAAGTGTTTATAAAAACTATAGAAAGAGGTGATAATTCATGAAACAAGCAAGCTCACTTGAACCTGAGCCTAGAC
Source organism: Spiroplasma sp. (assembly GCA_051653845.1). Lineage (GTDB taxonomy): Bacteria > Bacillota_I > Bacilli_A > Mycoplasmatales > VBWQ01 > Spiroplasma_D. The sequence goes on from JBOFXA010000045.1 coordinate 329, forward strand.
AGATAAAAAATAGCGAAACAAATTATATTATGAATTATGCCGCTTTACTTTATTGTGTAATAAATCAAATAATTAATAATATAATTTGCTTCTTTTAAAAAGGAGGCCTTTATGGTAAATAAAAATAAAAAAGTTAAAATAACTCCTAAATCAATAAATAGAAGAAAAAGTAGTTTTTCTAATCAAAAATTAATTAGATCAGTTTCTAAAATGAATCAGCCAGAAATATTAAAGTACTATAACTTACAACAATTTGGCCTAACAAATGAAGAACATGAAGAAAGATTAGACAAATATGGAAAAAATGAATTAGAACAAAATCGTTTTCAATGATTTTTTGAATTTTTAAAAGCATATTTTAGTCCATTTAATTTAATCTTAATAACTATTTCAGGTTATAATTTTGCTAGTTATTTTACTTATGTATTTGGGACTGAAGATAATCGATCAATTTTTAATCTAGTAGGAGCACTAGTTGTTTTATTGATGGTTATTGTTAGTGGAACATTAACTTTTATTCAATCTTTTAGAGGTTATTTTGTAACTAAAAACTTAAAATCAATTATCAAAAATCGAACAAATGTTATTAGGTATGAAGAAAATAATGAAAACTTAAATCAATATAAGAATATTGATAATAAAAATTATTTGAAACTAATGAAGTTAGGTGAAGAAAATGACATAACTGAATTAGTACCAGGAGATGTGATTTATCTTTCAAGTGGTGATATCATCCCCGCTGATGTTCGCTTAATTAACTCTCATGATTTATTTATTAATCAATCTTCTCTAACTGGCGAATCTCTACCAATTGAAAAACATGCTGATAATAGAGAAAAAACTGACAACATTTTAGAATTAGAAAATATTTGTTATACAGGAACTAGTGTTGTTTCAGGAAGTGCTTTAGCTATTGTTGTTGCTACAGCCAATGAAACTTATTTCTCTTCAATTGGAGAATTAATGCAAGAAAAACGTCCTGATGGAAGTTTTCTTAAAGGAATTAAACAAGTAACTCAAGTTTTACTAATTTTTATGTTAATAATGGTACCACTTATTTACTTTATTTATATTGGAGTAAATTCTGGTAATCTAAAAACCCCTATAAAAGATAATCCATGATTTACAGGAATCTTCTTTGCAGTTGCTCTTGCAGTTGCTTTAACTCCAGAAATGCTACCAATGATTATAACAACAAATTTAGCTAATGGAGCTTCTAAAATGACAAAACAAAAAGTTGTTGTTAAGAGATTTGATGCAATCCAATCATTAGGAGCTATTGATATTTTGGCAACTGACAAAACAGGAACACTAACTAATGATAAAATTGAACTAATAAATTATCTAACAATTGACAAAAAAAATGATCTAAAGTTAATTAGATATTTATATTTAAATAGTTATTTTCAAACAGGTTTAAAAAATCCAATGGATAAAGCTATTGTTGATTATGCTAAAAATCAAAATTTAGATTTTATCAATGAAAAAATTATTAAAGTTGATGAAATTCCTTTTGACTTTAATCGTCGTAAACTAACAATTGTTTTTGATAGCGAAGATGAAGGAATAATCCTAGTTACTAAAGGAAGTGTTGAAGAAGTTCTAGAAGTTTCTACAAAAGCTTATTATGAAGGAAAAATTGTACCTTTAACTACACAACTAAAACGTCAAATCACATCATATTTTCAAAGTATTAATCAAAAAGGTGAACGTGTATTAGGTGTAGCATATAAAAGTATTAAAAATATTCAAGATCGTTATACTGATGAAGATGAAAATAATTTAATTTTCTTTGGTTTTGCAACTTTTTTAGACACACCAAAACCATCAGCACCAAGAATGGTTAAGTTACTTAAAAAGTATGGAGTTAACTTAAAAATTTTAACTGGTGATAATGAACAAGTTACTCGTGCAATATGTAAGATGGTTAACTTAAAAATTACGGGTCTAGTTAGTGGCCAAGAAATAGAAAATGCAAGTGAAGCAGAATTAAAAAGAATTGTTGAAGAAGCTAACATTTTTGTTAAATTAAGTCCCTTACAAAAAGTAAAAGTACTTGAAATTTTAAAAAGTAATAATCATAGTGTCGGTTATATTGGTGATGGAATTAATGATGCTCCTGTTTTATATCAATCAGATGTAGCAATTTCTGTTAATAATGCCGCTGATATTGCAAAAGAAGCTAGTGATATTATCTTATTAGAAAAAGACTTAGGAGTTTTAGAAAAAGGAATTGTTCAAGGTAGAACTGTCTTTGGAAATATTCTAAAATACATAAAAATAACCATTGCTTCACAATTTGGAAATGCCTTTTCAATGATTATTGCTACAATTTCTTTTGGTAATTTATTTTTAGCAATGTCACCAATTCAAACATTATTTCAAAATTTAATTTATGACTTTTCTCAACTTACAATTGCTATTGATTATGTTGATGATACCTTTCTTGCCAAACCTCAGCGTTGAACTACTAAAAATTTAATTCCTTTTGCTATCATTAATGGAGCAGTTAGTTCAATATTTGATATCACAAATTACTTAATTGTTGGATTTGGATATCATGCTTTCAGAGATCAAAATGCTCCAATGTTCCAAGCAACATCCTTCTTAATTGGTTTATCAACTCAAGCAACAATTGTTCATGTGTTGAGAACAGAAAAAATACCATTTATCCAATCAAGATCACCTTGAATTATCTATGCAGTAACTATAGTAATCTTGATGCTAACTTATGCAATTGTCTTTACTCCAGATATTGCAAAATTACTACAAATGCAAAGTCCAAGTTGATTGTTCCTACCAATCTCATTTGCAATCCTAATTGGTTACTGAGTAAGTGCACAATTTGTCAAGGTTGGATACAAAAAAATATTTAAGAAATGATTATAAAATTAAATTAAACTAATAAAAAAAATTAATTTATTTGAACTTATTGACCTTGTCAATTAAATCTGTCAGAAAAAATGTACAAATTATAAATTATTTAAGCGGTATGAGTCCAATTGCATACCGCTTATTTTTTTAATTTTATAAAATTCAATATATTAATAACAAAATTATCTATTTGTTCTTGTGGAAAATTGAAGTTGTTCTCAGGTGCTTTTAGCCATCTTTTATTTTGCCTTAATCTCAATTATAAACTGTCAACTTAAGGTGTTTATTTATTTAGACTTTTTTTAATGTCTTACTGACCAAAAACTGAATAATAATTAACTACTGATAAAAAATAAAGTGGAGCTGTTTCTGCTCGCAAAATTGTTCTACCTAAACTAATACTATCAAAATCTCCATTAAAAAAACTCTCCAATTCTTTTTCACTAATTCCACCTTCTGGTCCAACAACAACTGTAACACTTTTTTTTCCTTTTAAATTTGATACTCAATTTTCAACTGTAGCATTCTCATAAGCAAGAAAATTAACTTCACTCTGATAGGATTTTAAATCAGATATTTTTGTTACAATTGGCATTATTTTTGGGATGATATTACGATTAGATTGCTTTGCTGCAGCTTTGGCAATTTTTTGTCATCTAATAATTTTGTTATTCATTTTATCACTAGTCCTAACAACACTAATGCAATGGTCTAACTGAATTGGAACAATAAAACAAACACCTAATTCAACTGCTTTCTGAATTATCATGTCAAACTTTTGTTCTTTTAGTAATGCCATAACTAAAGTAATCTTTATTGGTAGCTCACTGTTGATAGCTAATTCTTTAATAATTTGACAACTAACAATTGGTGTTAAAGTAATAATTCTAACTAAATATTTCTTTTCTTGGAAAACAACAACAATTTCATCATTAATTTTATGACGTAAAACTTTATTAATATGTCATGTATCTTCTTTATCTAAAATTAATTGTTTTGTGTTGTTTGTTCCAACAGCAAAATAACATTCCATTTTTTCACCTCAAATTATAAATAAAAAATACTAAGAATCAAATTTTTGAGCTAAATTTAATAAAGTATTTCTTTCTTTTGTTGTTAAATAACAATAAGTTCCTGGCTTTAAATCTTTTAAAGTAATAGTACCAATAGCAATCCTTTTTAAAGATAAAACTTCACTTCCTACTGCTCTTAGCATTCTCTTTACTTGGTTTTTATAACCTTGATGAATCGTTAAATTAATTATAGTTTCTTGTTTTTGATTAGATTTTTTAAGAACTTCCACTTTAGCAGGAGCAGTAATGATGGTGCTATCAATCATAACACCTTTTTCTAATTGCTTAATTTGCTTTGGTGTTAAAATTCCCTGACAACTAACTTGATAAACTTTATTAATTTTATATCTTGGGTGTAAAATTTGATTACTAAATTCTCCATCATTAGTCAACAATAACAAACCTGAAGTATCAAAATCAAGTCTGCCAACTGGATAAATTCTGACTCTAACATCAGAAAAATAAGACATAATAGTTGGTCGATTCTTAGGATCCTTTAAAGTAGTCAAACAATTTATTGGTTTATAAAAAGCTAAATAAAGATATTCATTAAAATGTAAAACTTGATTATTAACTTTAATGATATCACTAGTAACTACTTTAGTCCCTAAACTAGTTACTACTTGATCATTTACTTTTACTTTTCCTGACGTAATTAATAATTCAGCTTTTCTTCTTGAACATAATCCTGAATTAGCAATTACCTTTTGTAATCTTTGACTTTGATTATTTAATTTCATAAATTTTCTTTTTCCTTTAACACTACTTTAATTATTTCTTTTGTCAGAATAATTATAAATCTCTTGCTCTTCTTCAAGATTAAAATTTGGTAATTCTGGTAACTGTGCTAGTGACTCTAATTGAAAATGATCCATAAATTCATCGGTGATAACATAAAGAATTGGACGACCAGGTAATTCACTTCTTCCTGCTTCATTAATAAAATTCAAACTTTTTAATTTGCTAACAATACTATCACAATTAACACCACGAATTTCTTCAATTTTTGTTTTTGTTACTGGCTGATTGTAAGCAATTATTGCTAAAGTTTCTAAAGCAGGTTGGGACAAACGAGTAATTGGTTGCTCTTGTAGAGACTGATAAAATTGATAATGTTTAATTTTAGTTGTCAATTTGTATAAATTTCCTAACTTAACAATTGATAAACCAGAACTACTATCTTCTTCTAGTTTTGTTTGCAACTGAGAAATTAATGTATCAATCTTACTTTTTTTCTTACCTGAATTTAAATAATTAGTAATAGTTTCTAAAGATAAACCTTCATTACCAGAAATAAATAATAAGCCTTCAATTATCGCAATCAATTCTGAATCAGATATTTTTTTTTCTTCCATTAATTTTTTGCTCCTTTATATTTAATCATAATTTGACCAAAATCATCTTTTTGATTAATTATTAAAAATTGATGCTTTGCTAAATCTAATATGGCAATAAAAGTGATAATAAAATAATGTAAATTTAAATTCTCAACTAAAAATAAAGACTCTAAAGTAACATATTGATCTTTATTATCTTTAAGAATTTTTTTAATTTCCATAGCTCTATCTTCAGCAGAAATTAAATTTATATTTAAATTAACTGACAACTTATTTTCTTTTTGCAAATGCTTTCATAAATTAATCATTGCTTGACTTAATTGATTAATGTTATTTTTTGCCAAAACTGTTGCTTTATTTGTTTGAGAAAAATATTCTTTTAAATTACTAACATCTTTAAAAAACAATTTCTGACGATTTTGAGCCTGAACTTGAAAATAACTAGTAATTTCTTTAAATTTTTTATATTCTAATATTCTACTAATTAATTTCTGACGATTAATTTCAACTTCATAAGTACTATCAATTTCTTGTGTTTCAGGAATTGGTAGTAATTGTTTTGACTGTAACTCTAATAAATAAGCTGCAATTGGTAAATATTCACTAATATATTCAAGATTAATGTTAGTATCTTGAAAAATAAAATCAAGATACTGTTTAGTTATAATTTGTAAATCAAGATTCATGATATCTAATTTTTTTTCTTTAATTAAATGCAGTAACAAATCAAGTGGACCTTGAAAATCAACAATGCTAATACTTAATTCTTTCATTTTTCTACCTTTTATTATCTTCTTAAACTTTTTAATTACTATTAATATTATATAATAATAAAATCTTGAATTTTTAAATTTAAATTTTAAAAAAGCCATTAATTTTTAATGGCTTTTTTAATTATACTATTATAAGTCTATTATAAATTTTTAAGATTTAATTTTAAATCCCCTACTAAAACAACAATTGCTGAACTATCATCAATTTTAAAATTAAACTTAATATTAACCATAAAATAACCATAATTTTTATCTTCAATTATATAAGGACTTGAAGCAGCATTTTCAATTTCAATTCTTGATGCATCTCAAGTATCACTACCCTTCATTTTTGTTGTTGGATAAATAATATTAATAAAAGTAAATATTTTTTGTGCTACTTTATTTCTAAACTCATTCTTTGGATCATATTTTTCAAGCATTTGATTCTCTTTAGGCAATTCTTGATCAACAAGATCAGCTTTTTCAAACTGTAAACCTTGTTCACCTTGATTCAAAATTGTTGCTATTTGATTAGTAGCATCAGTAAAACTTTGAACAATATTAAAAGTCTTATTCATACTTAACTTATAATAAAAACCACTTTCATAACCAATAGTTAAGGTTAAATTTTCTAAAGTTCCAGTAATTGTTTTAGTTGTAATATCTATTCCTTTTAAGCTATAAATCTTACTTGGACTATCAGGTCCTTGAATAGACATATCAACACCTGCAACATCAATCACAGGAATTGGTTTTTCTTTCGTTGGAATAAATAAACTATTTCTTAATGCTGCTTGAATCTGATTATAAGCAAAAATACTATTTGAATCATTACTCATTAAATCATCTTTAAATAAAGTTTTAAAAGGAAAAACAAAATTATTATTATCTTCTAAATATTTCTTTAAATAATTACCAATTGCATCTATTTTTTCTTGATAACTCTTTTTATCATTACTAATTTTAATAACAATATCTTTACTTGCTGCTAAATTTTTATATGTTAAATGAGCAGTTAAATTAATTCTTGATTCAACATCAGAACCATATTTATTTAAAAAAGGTGAAGAACTTTTATCAGTAGTGACCTTAACAGCTACAGCTGGATAATCTCAATTTAATCCAGGCGTTACTAATTCACTATAATAATTAGTAATTATATCTCTAGTAAGAATAGATAAACTATCATAACTTGACTGATCATTAGGAATTTCTTTTAATTTTAATTCAGTCATATCAAAAATATGATCTTGCATTCTTCCTGTTGCTGAATTTAAAATATCTTGACTTGCAATTTGTACAGCATTTGCACCACAAGCAACAACAGTTACTGTTGGACTAATAACAAAAACTGGTAATAATAAAAATTTTAAGATTTTTTTCATTTATAACAGCTCCCATAATGAAAAATTTAAAACACTAAGATAAGTATAAAAGATTTTTAGAAAAATTACATTATTATTTCTAAAATTAATGGATTTAATTTAGATTTTTTTTCAAAAATTGAAAATGTTTTTAAAGCCATTATTTGAAAATCTTGATGACTTTTCTTTGGCTTATCAGTATATAATTCAAGAATAACTTGACCCTTCTTAACTTCTTGTCCTTCTATTTGTTTTAAAACTATTCCTGCACCAGAATCAATGCTATCACCTTTAACAATTCTGCCTGCACCAAGTAAAACTGATAATTCTCCTAAAAGATAATTATTAGTAAAACTTAAATAACCATCTTTTGGTGCTTTAATAAAAATAAAATGCTTTGCTTTTGGTGCTTTATCAATATTTTTAATATAATCAATGCTGCCACCCTGTTCTTTAACAAAATCATAAAAAAGTTCTAATGGTTTTAAAGAATCAAAAACTTTAACTACCTCAATTTTTGCTTCTTTTAATTTAAGTTTTTCATTTGTTCCTACTAATGCTAAAGCTGCCAAAGTAACTACCAATTCTTTTAAATCTTCGGGACCTTGATTTTTTAAACTAGCAATTGCTTCTTGAACTTCTAAAGTATTACCAATAGTTCTTCCTAATGGTTTATTCATATCACTAATAACAGCAATAACCTTTTTATTAAATCCCTTACCAATATTAATCATTAAGTTTGCTAATTTTCTTGCTTCTTTAATATCAGCAACAAAAGCACCACTACCGCATTTAACATCTAATAAAATTAAATCTGCACCCATAGCAATCTTTTTACTCATAACACTAGCTGCAATCAATTCTAATGAATTAACTGTATCTGAAACATCTCTCAATGCATATAATTTTTTATCTGCTGGAACTAAATTATCAGTTTGACCTGTAATACTAAACCCAACTTTATTAACTACTTTAATAAATTCAGCAAATGATAATTCATACTTAAAATTAGGTATTGTTGAAAGTTTATCAATTGTTCCACCAGTAATGCCTAATCCTTTACCTGAAACTTTGGTTACTTTTAATCCTAAACTAGCTGCTAAAGGACTAAAAATCAAACTAGTTTTATCACCAATCCCACCAGTTGAATGCTTATCAACTTTAATTCCTTTAATATCACTTAAATCAAGTATTTTTCCTGAATTAATAACTGCTTTAGTAAAAGCTAATAATTCTTCATTATTCATACCTTGAAAACAAACTGCCATTGCTCAAGCAGTAATTTGATAATCAGGGATTGAACCATTGTTAAGTCCCTGAACTAAAAAATTTAATTCTTCTTCATTCAAAGCTAGTCCTTGTTTTTTTTTATGAATTAAATCTAGCATATACATTTTCTTTGCTCCTTTTATATTATATAAACATAATTAAACTCTTACCTATAAATTTATTATAATACATATAAATAAACATATCTTAATTTATTTAACAATACCTATTATTAAATAAATTAAAAAATAAAATTTCTAATTTTTATTTTAAATAAATTAACATAGAAATTAGAAATTTTAAATATTTTAGATAATTTTTAATTAATCTGAATCATAAAATGGCACAATAACTTTCAAAGTTAGAGGTTCTTCTTTTTTAGCTTGTCGACGATCTCATTTATAATGATCACCACCAGCAATAAGATACTCATCATGCAATACTTTTAATTCATCAATTTCTTTAATGAAATCTGCAACAAATCAAGCTAAAAAATGTACTGTAGTATAATCCTTAGCATTCCTTGCTATTTCAATAATTTCATGAGTTTGATTAAGAAATTCACTTTTAGTATTATGCAACCAAATTAAAATTTCCTCAACACTTCTAACTCTTACTTTATCACTTTTAAGAACTATACTAGTAATTGTAAAATTAGCTTCTCTCTGAAAAAAATAATTCATTATTTTTCTTTGATGCAAAACTTCATCTTGAGCTTGTACTTGCAATCAATAAGAAAAGCCATTAAATCCCAAATCATCAGCCAAAAAACTATAATTATATAAATCTAATTGTAATTGAATATGATCAACTAAAAATTGATTTAGTTTCTTTTCAACTACTTCTGGCATGATATTAGCGTGGTCTAACTCCATACCTTTACCCCCTTTTAATAAATAATAAATTTATTATACTAGTTTCTGCTAAAAATATTTAATTAATAAATTTAGTCCCAGTTTCACTTTCAATTGCTGCTTGAGCATTTTCTAAATTAGCAATAATTGCTTCTTTTTTTGATTTATTTTCAATAAACTTTAATGCTGCTTGCACTTTTGGCAACATGCTACCAGCAGCAAATTGATTTTCAGTAATATATTGTTCTGCTTCTTTAAAACTCAAAGTATCTAATGACTCTTGATTAACCTTACCATAATTAATCATTACTTTATCAACAGCTGTTAGAATTACTAACTTATCAGCATTAAGAATTTCGGCAATTTTTTCACTAGCAAAATCCTTATCAATTACTGCCTCAACACCACAATAACCATCATCATTCTTAATAACAGGTATACCCCCACCACCACCTGCAATAACAATACAATCACTATTAACTAATTTCTTAATAACATTTTTTTCAATAATATCAATTGGCATTGGTGAAGCAACAACTCTTCTTCAACCACGATTAGCATCATTTTTAACTACTCATTTATTTTTTTTAGCTAATTTTTTTGCTTCATCTTCATAATAAAAAGGACCAACTGGTTTAGTAGGATTAACAAATGCTGAATCATCTACTGAAACTAAAGTTTGAGTTACAATGCCAACAACATCTTTTTTAATTTTTCTCTTTGCTAATTCTCATTGTAAAGCTTGTTGTAAATGATAAGCAATATATCCTTGCGACATACTAACACATTCAGGAAAAGGTATTTGTGAAATAGTTTTATCAATTTTACTAGCTAAACTAAATCCTAAATTAATCATTCCAACTTGAGGACCATTACCATGACAAATAACTAGTTTATGTCCTTTAGCAACAATATCTACTAAACCTTTAGCAGTTTTCTTAACAATTTCTCTTTGTTCTTCAGGAGTGTTTCCTAAAGCATTTCCACCAAGAGCAACAACAATTTTAGCCATTTTAATTCTCCTTATCTAAAATATTGGACTACCAACTAAACTACCCAACACTAATAAAATAACTGCCATTACTGTTAGAATTACTAGAAGTGGTCATATTCCTTTTAATAATTTATCATAACTAATTCTAGAAATTGCCAAGGCTCCCATAACTACTCCTGAAGTTGGAGTAAATAAATTTAAGATTCCACTAGCAAAAGAAAAAGCAGCAATTGATCCAGAACTAACAATAGCACTATTTGGCATTGTCATTAAGACTGGTCCCAAAATTGGGAAAATTGCAGCTGCAAAACCACTAGTTGAAGGAATTAAAAATGATAACGGTAAAAAGAGAATAAATAAAAGTACTAGTAATAATATTGTATTTAAACCCCTAATAGCATTACTTAATCCATTAACAATTAAGTCTTGCATATAAGTTCCTTGTAAAATAATTCCAACACCAGAAGCTGTAGCAATAATTAAACAAACACTTAAAATATCACTTGTTCCAGATAAATAATTTTGTAAAAAGTCAGCTTCTCCTTTTCAATTAATTGCAGCAACAATTAATGATGCAACTAAAAAGAAAGCAGCAACATCAACTAATCCTCCAATTCCAAATCCAGGAATGAAAGCTGTAATTCATGGGATATTTTTATTCATTCATTCTCCAGCATTTTTAAAATTAGATCCTCCTAAAATTGAATCTCATCCAACTAAGTAAATAATCATAATCAATAAAGTAAAGAAAAAGACTGCTAATGAAGCTTTTTTATGTCAATCCATAACAATAACTTCATTTGCACTTTTTAAAAAATATTCTTTATCTGCTTTATGGGTAGAAAAAGTAATTGAAACAGAATTATTTTTCTTTACTCTTGAAGCATAAATCATCACAAAAGCAATAGTAACACTAGTTAGTAGTATCCAAGATACCATTCTTCAAACTAATCCGTCACCAGTACTAAGTGTAGAACCTGATTCATTAATTCCATTAACAGCCACTGTAATTAAAAAAGGATTTACAGTAGAACCCATTACTCCAATTCCTGCACCTAATAAAACAATCATTAATCCAGTAAAAGTATCAAATCCAGCAGCAATCATTAAAGGAATAATAATCATATAGAAACCTAATGATTCTTCTGACATTCCTTCAACTGAACCACAAATTGAAAAGAAAAGCATTAAAGGTAAGATTGCTCATAATTCTTTCCCTTTTAATTTATTAGTTATTCATTGTGCTGAACCAATTAATGATTTTGACACTAATAGAACATTAATAAATGCTCCAATTGATAAAATGAAGATAATAATTTCAGCTTTCTGAATAAAGCCTTTCATTGGTGCTCAAAATAAATCAATAAACCCAGCAGCACCAATCTTAACTGTTTCTAGTTCTCCAGCAGCATTTTTGTGTTGAGTTGTTAATCCAATTCCATTAAGAATTCAAGAAACAACAATGAGAACTAAAATAATTGCTAGCAACATTGTAAAAGCAGAAAACATTTTAAATTTAAATGATCTAGGCTTTTTAGTTTTTGTTTTACTCATTACTTATCTCCTAATAACCTACAAATTTTTAGTAAAAATTAATTAATTGCCAATTGTAGCAACCATAACAGCTTTAATTGTATGCAAACGATTTTCAGCTTGATCAAAAACTTTTGATTGTCTTGATTCAAAAACTTCATCAGTTACTTCAAATTCGCTTAAATTAAATTTATCACCCATTTCTTTACCAACTTTTGTATCTTTATTATGAAACGCTGGTAAACAATGTAAAAAAATTGCATTTGCTTTTGCTTGTTCTAATATTTTTTTATTTACTTGATATGGATACAATAATTTAATTCTCTTAACTCAAACATCATCTGATTCTCCCATTGATACTCAAACATCAGTATAAATAACATCTGCATCTTTAGCAGCTATGCGTGGCTCTTCACTGAATTCAATAACTGCTTTAGTTGTCTTAGCAATTTCTTGACATTTTTTAATTAATTCTTCATTTGGTCATAATTCTTTTGGAGCACAACCAACAAAATGCATACCCATTTTTGCTGAACCAATCATTAATGAATTTCCCATATTATTTCTTGTATCACCATAAAAAACTAATTTCACACCACATAAGTCTTTTTTAATATGTTCTTTAATTGTTAATAAATCAGCCAAAATTTGTGTTGGATGATACTTATCAGTTAGACCATTTCAAACTGGTATACCTGCATATTTTGCTAAAGTCTCAGCATCAGAATGCTTTGAACCACGAAATTCAATACCATCATACATTCTTCCTAAAACTTTTGCTGTATCAGCAATACTTTCTTTAATTCCAATTTGTGAGCCACCAGAAATATAAGTAACATTAGCTCCTTGATCAAATGCACCTACTTCAAAAGCTGATCTAGTTCTAGTTGAAGCTTTTTCAAAAATTAAAGCAACATTTTTCTTTTGCATATGTTGCTGTTCTTTTTTTGCTTTCTTATCCTTTTTAAGTTCTAAAGATAATTCTAGCAAATAATTAATTTCTTCTGGTAAAAAATCTAATAATGTTAAAAAATGTCTTCCTTTTAAATTAACTGTCATTATTTACTCTCCTTTTAATATTTTTTATTATTTAATAATTTATTCTCTAATCAAAGGCATTGACATACATCTTGGGCCTCCTCGGCCACGAGATAATTCTGAAGAAGGAACTGTAAGAACTTTTATTCCTGCTTTTTTTAATAAATCAATTGTTACATGATTTCTAGCATAAGCAATAACTTTTCCTGGTTCAACTACTAAAACATTCGTTCCATCATTTCACTGCTCTCTACCAGCAGCAATTACATCATCGCCTCCACACTTAATTAAAGTTATTTTTATTTTAAGTAATTCACTTAAATAAGTCTCTAAATCTTGTTTAATTCTCTGTTTTTTATCAATTGTAATTTCTCAAATTTTAAATTGATCAATATAATCAAAAATCAATGGATGAACAATAAAAGTACCATAATTAATGTTAGTAAAAACTGTATCTAAATGCATAAAAGCACGAGTTTTAGGTAAATCAATTACAACAATTCGACTAAAAGTGTTATTAATATCAGCAAAAATTCTTTGTGCAACTGTCTTAATTGCTTTCATTTGTGTTCTTTGTGAAAGACCAATAATTAAAATATCTTTATTTAGAACCATAATATCTCCACCTTCAATGTGATATTTATCAGTTCTTTGATAATAAAAATTTACTTTATCTTTAAACATTTTATTATATTTAAAAACAAATTCAGGGAAGATTGTTTCACGATTTCTTGTCTTTGATCACATTTTATGTAAAGTAATACCATGGCCAATACTAGCAAAAGGATCTCTTTGAAATAAAATATTTGGTAAAGGATCAGCAATAAATGGAGAATCGTCTTTATCTTTAACTTTTAAATCAGATTTTTTTGTTCCTGCAATCATATGTTTAACCATATCTAAATTCTTTTTTTTCAACAAAAAATTACGGTATTTACTAATATATTTTTTTTCAACTTTTGCTTCTTCAATAAATTGATCAACAAGGTTATTTTTCAATTCTGGATTTTCATCTAATGTCTTTGCTACTAATTCTTCAATATAAAAAACTTCAACATCATTGTCTTGTAAAGTTTTCTTAAAGACATCATGTTCTTCTTCAGCAAGTTTTTTATCCATAATATCATCAAATAATAAACCTTTTAATAAAGCTGGAGTTAGATTTTCTACTTCATTTCATGGACGATGCAACAAAACAGATTTTAACTTTCCAATTTCTGAAAATACACTAATAGGCCTCTCCATTAATACTCCTCCTTATTTTTTATAATTAATTATAAAAATTATAATTAATTTATAAGTTAATTATAAAATAATAAAGACAAAAGTAAAATAAAATTCTAATAAATTCTTACTTATAAATATATTTTATCGCTATACATAATTTTTTTTGTTAAGTAATTTTTAAAATAACTAAATTTTGTCATAAAAAAATCTTAAAAAAATTACTCTTTTTTTAAGATTTTTTTAGTGTTAGAAAAATGATATTTAGTATGTCTAATTAAAAATTTTTTTAAATCTTTAGGTAAAACATCTTTATTTTCATAAAAAAAATTGTCAACTGTTTGCCCTGCCCCTAAAGGAATAAATAATTTTACTTCTTCACTAATTTTTTTTATTTCTTCTAAAAATAAATAACGACTAATAATAGCACTACATGCAACTGCTAAATATTTACTTTCAGCTCTAACAGTAAAAATAACATGTTCTCTAATAATGCGATTTTTATTAGCAGTCATATTTTCTAAATATTGATAATATAGTTTGCTGTTAACAAATTGATCAATCACAATTTTTTTATAATCGCTTTTATGTTGCAAAATCTTTACTAAAGCTTGATTATGAGCTCAAGCTTTAATAGTATTGGCATTATATCCCTGCACAATTCATTGATTATACTTGCGATTATTAATAATCACTGCTTCAAAAAGAATAATTTTCATAATTTTATTAGCTAATTGATAAATTGCTTTATCATCTAATGACTTAGAATCTTTAATCCCTAAGTGCCGCAGTTTTTCTAACATTCCTGCACCTAAATAACAACTAGTAACAACTACTGGACCAAAGTAATCTCCTGTTCCAACTTCATCATTACCAATAACAAAAGTTTCTTTTTCATCAAAAATATATCAATAATCTCGATATTCATTACTAATTTCTATTCAAGGACCTTGAAATAAAATCTTATCCCTATATAAAGTAATCGTTAAATTATTATATTTATATATTCTTGCATAAGGATTATTAGTTTTTACTTCATATTTTTTATAATGATTTATTATTTTTTCTCTTTCTTCTTTTGATAAATAAAAAACCATTATGAACTCCTTGAACAGAAAAATTAATTTAGTCGTTTTTATTATATAATAAAAACGACTAAATTAAATCCTAAACAATTTAAAATTTAAAGGAGTTCTAATGAAAAATGTTGGCATTGATATTATTGAAATTAATAAAATGAATTTAAAAGATGAATTTATTGAACGATACTTAACTAAAGAAGAAGTAAAAACATATAAAACTTTGAAGACAGAATTAAGGAAAAAACAATTCTTAGCTAGTAAATGAGCTTTAAAAGAAGCAATTTTTAAAGCCTTACCTTCTGAACATCTTATTTTTAATCAAATTAATATTACTAAAAATCAATATGGTCAACCAATAGTAAAAATTAAAGACTATCAAATTAGTTTGTCATTATCTCATAATCAATCTAATGTTGTAGCTATTGCTATTTGCTTTTAAACTTTTTATTCCTAAACAAGATAATATTTGATAAGTTAAAATTTCTGCTCCTATAATCTAAATTAAGGAGGGAAATATATGATTAATAACGTAATTCTTGTTGGCAGATTAACTTCTGAACCAGAAACTGTAGCAACAAAAGAAAATATACCTACCAAATGAACTAAATTCACTTTAGCAATTGAAAGACCATTCAAAAATCATCAAAATGAATATGAAATTGATTACATTACAATCAAAACTTGACTTGCTAATTGTCAAGAAATTAAAGAATTACTAAAACCAGGCATAATTTTAGGAATTAAAGGAAGAATTCAAACTTTTAACAACAAAGCTAATGACTTTTATTACACTGAAATTATTGCTGATAAATTAACTTACATAGAATAGTAAATTATTAAAAAAAGGTGAAACTAGTTTCACCTTTTTTTAATAAATCTATCTAAATAAAACATAATATAATTAATTCACTAAGATAATCATATCATATTAGAAACTAAATAACTTTATATTTTAATTGCCTATTATATAAATAATATTTTATCTTTGACTAACGCTTATTTTTTCTATTTCTAACTCTTTTTCCTAATTTTTCTAATGTTGTTGAATAATATTCTTCTAAACGTTCATATTGACTTTGATTCTTAATAAACATCTTATTGTTAATTCAAATATAAAAGTATTGTAAACCAAAAACCAAACCAAAAATAATAATAATTGCTCCAGTTGCTATCAATCAACCATAAGGTTGATTAATATTAAAGAAAAAATAAGGATATCATGTCTCAGGAGGTTTTTCATCTAAATATCTTAAATGACCACGAATTAAAATAACAATTGAATAAACTACAGGATAAACTGCAATTAGTCATAAATAATTATGATGTCATTTTTTTAACAGCATTTTTTCTTTTCCTGATGTTAGAACAAAATTAGCAATCATAATAACTGGCATAATCAAATGTAAAATCACTGTATTAATTCATTGATAAACTGTATATTGATTATCTTGAGACTGAGTAAAAATTCCTAATCAAAAAACAATCATAGTAATTGTAATATATACAGTTACTGCTAAACGAACTTGAAAAATTGGTAAGATTTTTTTAAAGTACGAATAGTATAAGAACATAGCAAAATATATCGCTACTAAATAATTACTTTGAGTAGTAAAAAATGAATAATAGTGACTTACTCTTTCACCATAAGAGCCTAATTGCTTAGCAACATTATTAGGAAAATAAATAGCACTAATTAAATCAATAACTAAAAAGAGAAATAACATTATTAATGCTGATAAATAAATATAAAAGCTAGCCCTTCTACTAATTTTAAAATTCATTGTTTCTCCTTTTTTAATTTTAATTACTATATTTTATAGTAAAGCATTTGTTTGTAATTATGAAATATTTGTTTCTTCAGATAAATGATCTAAAATTCCTAAACTTTTTAACAGTAAAGAATTAGTTTTAGTAATATTTGTTCTTTCTTGTAAGTCTTTAAAAGATGCAAACGGTGCAACTTTTCTAGCATCAACAATTGATTGAGCATTAACTTCTCCTAATCCATCTAAAACAATAAATGCAGGTAAAATAAATTTTTTGCTATCAATCTCAATAACTTTAAAAATTTTAGTTTCAGAATTCTCAATATCAAGATTAATAAAACTAATACCACGAGCATACATTTCTAAAGCAACTTCTAGCATTGGAATTAAATCTTTTTCTTTTTGACTAACTAAACCTTTAGTATTATCTTTTGCTAAACGACTATTAAAATCTTTTAATTTAGCTGCTATTACTGATTTACCTTTCAACATTGTTTCAATATCAAAAATATCACATCGAGTACTAAAATAAGTAGCATAGTACTCATGAGGATAATAAACCTTATATCAAGCAAGTCTTCAAGCCATTAAAACATAAGCTGTTGCATGAGCTTTAGGAAACATATACTTAATTTTCTTACAAGACTCAATATATCATTGTGGTACATGATGTTGTTGCATTAATTTTTCATATTCAGGCTTCAAACCCTTACCCTTTCTAACATCTTCCATAATGCTGAAAGCAATTTTAACTGGTAACTTCTGATACATTAAATATGTCATAATATCGTCTCGACAACCAATAACATCTTTTAATTGTAATCCGTTTTGGCTAATTAATAGTTCAGCATTATTTAATCATACATCTGTTCCATGAGATAAACCAGAAATTTGAACCAATTGAGCAAAAGAATTAGGTTTTGTTGCTAAAAGCATTTTTCTAACAAATCCAGTACCAAATTCAGGAATACCAATAGCACCAGTCATTTCACCATTTAAATCTTTACTACTAATACTTAAAGCTGATAAATTTGAAAATAATGATAGAACTTTAGCATCATGATTAGGAATTGTTTTTGGATCAACTCCAGTCAAATCATGCAGCATTCTTAAAGCAGTTGGATCAACATGGCCTAAAATATCTAATTTTAATAAATTATCATGAATTGCTTCAAAATCAAAATGAGTTGTTTTTCAATTTGAAGTAATATCATCAGCAGGATAATTAATTGGTGTAAAGTCAGTAATGGCATACTTTTTAGGAACAACAATAATTCCTCCTGGATGTTGACCTGTAGTTCTTTTAATTCCTACACATCCTAAGCTTAATCATTCTATAGTAGCATTTCTAGCATTAAATCCTGTTTGATCAACAAAATTTTTAGTAAAACCATAAGCAGTTTTATTAGCCACTGTTGAAATTGTTCCAGCACGAAAAACATTATCTTCACCAAACATTTGCTTTGTAAAATCATGTGCTTTTAACTGATATTCTCCAGAAAAATTCAAATCAATATCTGGAGTCTTATCACCATCAAATCCTAAAAAAGTTTCAAATGGAATATCATGACCATCAACTGTTAACTCAATATTACAGTTAGGACATAATTTTTCAGGTAAATCATAACCACATTTAGTTATTCCATCATTAACAAACTCACAATAATGACAACTTAAGCAAAGATAATGTGGTTGTAAAGGATTAACTTCAGTAATATTAGCCAAAGTTGCAACTAAAGAAGAACCAACAGAACCTCTAGAACCTACTAAGTAACCATCTGCTAATGACTGAGCAACTAATTTATGAGCAATTCAATAAACAACAGCAAATCCATGCGTAATAATCGCATCTAATTCTTTTTTCAAACGAGTTTCAATTATTTCTGGTAATAAATCACCATATAATTCTCATGCCTTTTTAAAACATAAATCACGTAATTTTTGATCAACATTTTGAATTACTGGAGTATATAAACCAGACTTAATTGCTTCAACTTTTTCAAATTTTTCTGCTAGTACGTTAGTATTTGTAACAACAATTTTCTTAATTAAGGCTTCATCATTTAAAAAACTAAATTCTTCAAGCATTTCTTTTGTTGTTCTTAAATGCTGATTTGGATATTCTAAACCTTGCTTTTTATAATCAAATAAAGGATGAATAAGACCACCAATAGCTTTATTACTAATAATAATACTACGAAAAACTTTTTGATAAGAATGAACATAATGAGCATCACTTGTAGCAACTACCATTTTTCCTATTTTTTCAGCACAACTAATAATTTTTTTAATAACATCATGCAATTGTTCTTCAGTAATATTATTTCGTAAAACTAAATGCTTATAAACACTTGGAGGCTGTACTTCAATAAAATCAAATCATTTCATTTTTTCTTCTAATTCTGTTAATGACTTATTCATTGCTGTTTCAAAAACACTACCATTAACACAAGCACTACCAATTAATAAAGTATCACGATATTTTTCAATTGCTGATTTAATAATTTTTGGACTATTGTAAAAATATAAAGTATGAGATTGTGAAATTAAGTTATACAAATTTTTAAGTCCAACTTGATTTTTAGCATAAACAGTAATATGTTCACCACGAACTTTATTAGTAATTTTTTCAGCAATTAATTCTTTAAATTCTGTCAAATTTAACAAACTTTGTTCATTTTGAATTTTGTCTAACATTTTTAAAAATACTTGTGCTAAAACATTAGCATCATAATCAGCTCTATGAGCTGTTTTGTTATCATATTTAACACTAAAAGCTCGACAAACTAGTCCTAAACGATAATATTTCAACTCCGGCTTTAAAACTCTTGCTAATTGCAAAGTATCAATTACAGGATTATCTAACGTTGGAAAATCAAATTTTTTAAAAGCTGCTTTTAAAAATCCAATATCAAAATTAGCATTGTGAGCAACCAAAACACGATTAGCAATTATTGCTTTAATGTTATTAATTTCATCTTTTAACGAAAGTTTATCAACTAACATTTCATTAGTAATATTAGTTAATTCAGTAATGTGGGTACTTACAGGAGTTATGGGTTTAATTAAAATTGTGTTTTGTTCTATTACAGTTCCATTCTTAACCACAACATATCCAAATTCAATAATTTCATGATAATTAGTTGAAAGACCTGTTGTTTCTAAGTCAAAAACTAAATATTCTAAATCATTAAGATTTTCATTATTAGCATTTTGAACAATATTAAAATCAGAAACCATTTCCATTTCCACACCATAAATAACTTTAAGTTTTGGAAATTTTTTAGCAGCTGCAGAAATTTCTGGATAAGCTTGTAAATTTAAATGATCAGTAAAAGCAAGTGCTTTATGGCCCCATTGAGCAACAGTCTTAATATATTCACTAGCATCACTAACACCATCCATTGCACTCATTTTTGTATGAACGTGAAATTCAATTCTTTTTTCAGCAACATTATCAGTTTTTAATTTTAATAATGGTAAACAAACAATTAAGTCACTAACTCATAAGACTTGCTCTTTAGCATAATTATCATAACGAGTTTGACCATAAACTTTAATAGTATCATTTTCTTTAAGATCCATAACTAAATTTTCTAATTTCTGATTAGAAAGAAAAGCCTTCACAGATAAGGCTTGCTCATAGTCAGTAATTAAAAAAGTATAAAATCATTTTTTGTTCTTAGTTAAAAATTTAGTAATTTTAAAAATAGTACCTGTAACAATAACATTATCATCACTAACAATATCTACAATTTTATGAGTATCTTTAGCATTTACTAAATCAATTTTGCTAAAATTACTATAATTATTATAGCTACGAGTTACTTTTGCTTTTGACTGAGAACTAACTTTTACTTTTGCTAATTCTTCACTTACTTCTTTTTTTAAATTAGTAAACTCAGGCAGTGATAAATCACTGTTAACTTTTATTTTTAAATTTTTAAACCCATAACGATAAAAATAACTAAGAAAACTTGAAAGTTCTTGCTCAATTAATTTTGCTTCTGTAGGATTATGAACTCTGATAATCAAGTTACTATCATTATAAGTAAAAGCATCAAAAGGTAAATTAGCATAAATACCTGCTAATAAATGAAGTTTGTAAGTTTTAATATAATCAAAATATTCTTTAATTAAATCAAAATCATAATTATTTTCTAAAACGCTAAATTCCAATCGTAAGTTATAATTTATTGTTTTTATTTTTTGTTCTAATAAAGCTAAAACATTAATTGGTAAAAATCTCACAATTTCTAAATGAATAATTGCTTGTTGATTATGATGATAGTATTTAATAGTAAATTTACTATTAGAAAAAAAAGATAAATAATCATTAAATTTTATTGCTTGAAAAAAATTTGATAATTCTTTGGAAACCATAATTTAAACCTTTCTTTAAATATTTTATATTTTACCTTAAAATCAAATGTCTTTAATTGTAATAGCAATAAAAATACCTAAGAATAATAATGCACCTATAGTACTGATAACAATTTTAAATTTTGAATTCAGTTTTTTTCTTGTTACTGCTTCAATAGCATTTTCAACAAATTTATAGCCATCCAAAGGAGGAATTGGTAACATGTTTAATAAAAACAAATTAGCTGACAGTAATGAGACTCAACGAAAAAAAGTACTAAAACTCTGTTGAACTGTTAAATGAGACCCTAAAAAAGAACTAGTTGATTTAATAATCCCTACAGGACCACTTAATTGACTTCACTGAAAAGATATTAGCTTTCCTAATGCTTGTAAAACACTATAACTATTTTTAAATGTATCAATAAAACCATCACTAATAATTTGTTTACCATTTAATTGATAACTACTTGCTGTAACACCAAGAAAATAATTATTTAAAGAATTAACTTTAGGCTTAACAATTTTATTTTCCTTAAAGGTAATATCAATTTCAGGTTCTTTAGTTTCTTTAGATTCTTTATCTTGATATTTAATATTATATTCTTTTATTCAATCATTCAACTGATAGTAACTAGTAATATCTTGATAACTTCCTGGAAAATTATTATTATTAATTGCAACAATAACTTCAGAATCACCAATCTTATTATCTGGATGCTTTTGATTGTATACATCAACAGCTTCAAAAACTGGTCCATAATTAATAAAAGTTGGTGCTAAATTCCAATCCTGCTTAAAAGGATAAATAGTATAACCAATCAACAAGAAAATAAAAGCTAAAATCAAATTCATCAAAGATCCAGCACTAATAAATAGCGCTTTCTTACCACGATGAAGATTTTCCATTAATTGTTTTTCTTCAATAACTTCATCTTCTCTTCCTTTTGGTGGATCAACTATTTCTGAAGCAATTGAAACATAGCCACCAAGTGGCAATAATCTTAAAGTGTATTTAGTTTCTTTTTTACCTCATTGAAAAATTTTTGGTCCCATACCAATTGAAAACTCATAAACATAAGCACCCGAAAGTTTAGCAATAATAAAATGAGCAAACTCATGAAGTGTTATTAAAAATAAAATTGTTATTAAACCAATTAAAATTGATAAAAAAACTAACATCAAACAACTCTCCTTATATCTAACTTAATAAACTCCTAATAATAAAAAAGTAAAGAAATATGTCACTAAGACAACTAAAGAAAAACCATCTAAGCGATCTAATAAGCCACCATGACCAGGAAAAATATTAGAAAAATCCTTAACATTATGATTACGTTTTAAATAAGAAAATAAAAAATCTCCTGATTGACTTAAAATACTTAAAATACAAGAAATACCAATATAAGCAATATAAACTGGTGCCTTACCATGAGAGCCCTGATAAATTGGTAATGGATTATAATTTCCTAATTCTAAAAGTAAAGTAACTAAAATAGTACTAAAAACAACAGAAAAAACAAAACCAGTAATAGCTCCTTCTCAAGTTTTCTTTGGTGAAATCTTTGGTGCTAGCAATTTCTTACCTCATAATAATCCACCAAAATAAGCACCAATATCATTACTTAAAACAATAACTCAAATATATGTCATTGTTGGTCATCCTAATTTTCTAATATCTTGACTTTGTAGCATTAAAAAATTAATTCCTTTAAAGACAAAAACTAAATAAAATGTTCAAAAGAAAATAAATACTAAATCATTATTAGTAAAATTTTTAACAGTTAACCTAATAACAAGAAACATAGCAACAAAAGAGAAATAAACTAATAAAGTTATTCAAAAATGAAATCATTGTGAATTATAAATATAAGGACCAAATTTTTCATCACCTAATGGCATTCATAAAAAAACGACTGCCATAATAAAAATTAACCCCTTAATTCAAATATTTCATTTTAATGGCTTTCTTAATTTAACAATTTCATACATTGCTACAATAAATAATAAAGTATTAATTGTCATAAAACTATATGCTGATCATTGAGGTTTTTCTCCAAAAATTGTTGTTAAGTAAATTGTTCCAACAAACATTCAAGCTGCTGCTGCAATTGCTAAAAAATAACCAGTAATACTTCTTTTAATAAAATTTTCTTTCATGTCATTCTTTCTCCTATATTACAGTAAAAAAACTAAACTTTCATCAAATCAGCAATTTTTTCTTGATCAATTATGTTAATCAATTCAATCTTTTTATTAGTTAATTTTTGAATTTCTTGCTCAACTTTTTTTTCATTATCTTCTGGTAAATTTTGAGTTTTTAATTTTTGAATTGCATCTCTACGACAATTGCGAACTTTTACACGATATTCTTCAGTTATTTTTGCTAAATCTTTTACTAAACGTTTTCTAACTTCTTCAGTTAAAGTTGGAAAAATTAAACGAATTGCACTATTATTTTCTACATTAACTTGAATTTGCAAATCAGCATTATTTAATGCTTCAGCAACCGCTTTAGTTATATGTTGATCATATGGTTTAATTAATAATTGTTTTGCTTCAACAACTTTAATTGAAGCTAATGATTTTAATGGTTGATAATCACCATAAGAATTAATTTTAACATTATCTAAAATAGTCGGATTAGCTCTTCCAGTTCTAATTCTACTAATTTCTTTTTCATAATTTTGAATTACTTTATCCATAAAATTAGTTGTTTCTAAAATTAACGCTTCCATTTTTTCTCCTTTTAATTTTTACTAATAAAACTATAAATAATTATAAAACATTTATTCAAACAATCAAAATAATAATTTAATTAAGTTATCTTAATCAACAAAAAAACTTATTAGATTAAAATTCTAATAAGTTTTTTAATTATTATCTATCACTACTATTCATATCAGATAAAATAAATGCTCCACCAATAATCCCTAAAACTGATCCAAATATAATTCCTAGAATTGCAACCAAAATTTTTTCATTTTTAGTACTACAACCCTTATTAATTTTGCCCATAATAATAAAAGTTGGAATTGTTCATAATAATGGAAAAATAAAAAATGATTCAATAATAAAAACTATTAATATTAAAATGCATCCCGCTTTTGTCATATAGATCTTAACCCCTAACTATTTTCATAATCTATCTACTAACTTGATATTTATAAAGAATTTTCAAACTTAAACATTTTGGTAAAATCTTAAGACTAAACAACATCAAACGATTTCAAAATCCAATTAAAATATAATTTTTTTTCTTAGTTTTTAAAGCTTTTTTTAAGGACTTACTAGCAAAAGTATCAACATCAATTACTGGAATTCCAGATTTATATTTTTGCTTTGATTTATCAGATTTAGCACGATTTCAAAAATCAGTTTTTAAAGGTCCAGGACAAATACTTAATACTCTAACTTTACTTTTTTGGACAATTAATTCATAATTAATTGCTGTTGATAGTTGCAAAACATAAGCTTTTGAAGCATAGTAACTAGCAAATCCTGGCCCTGGAATAAAAGCTGCACAAGAAGAAATATTAATAACTCTACCATAATTATATCGTAAAAATCTCTGAGTAAAAAGTTTAGTTAAAATATGAAGAGCATCAATATTAAGATGTAACATATTTAACTCAGCATCTAAATCACCATCTTGAAATTTTCCTAAAATTCCATAACCAGCATTGTTGATAACAACAGTAACATTTAATTCTTTAGTTAAATCATACAACTTATAAACATTATCAAGACTTGATAAATCTAAGTCATATGCTCTTATTTCTAATCCAGGATATTGCTTTTGTAAAACTAAAATATTCTTAACATTTCTTGAAACACCTAAGATATGATAACCTTTTTTTAATAATTCTTGACAATACGAGTAACCTAATCCTTTAGAAGCACCAGTTACAACTGCTCATTGATTCAAAACTTTCATTTTCTATGCCTACTTTTTCTTTTTATTATTTTTTTTAGTTTTTTTCAAATCATTCTTACTATCATTAAAAAAATAATGAGAATTTAAATAAAAATAAACTCCAGCACTATAAACACTTAAAAATATTGCAAAATATGTTGGAATTAAAATTAATTGATGAATAAGGCCATATTGATCATAAAGACCATTTCCTGATGAGTTACCTTTAAAACTTTGATAGTTAATAAAAAATAATAATGTTAAACCAACCATTAAAGAAGCAGCTTTTCACTTACCATATCAATTAGCTGTCATAATAACATGTTTACTTGCTAAAATTTGTCTTAAAGCATCAATTAAAAAATCACGAAGAATTAAAATTAATGTGATTCAAATTGGTAAAATCTGTTTATAACTCATAACAATTAAAATTGCACTTGTTAAAAATTTATCAGCAATAGAATCAAAAAATTTACCAAATGTTGTAACTTGATTCATTTTTCTTGCTAAATAACCATCCAAAAAATCAGATAAAGCAGCAATAATAAAGAAAATCCCTGCTATTAATCAAGAAATTGCTAAATGATAGTTATTAATTACTATTACTATGTCATTTCAATTAACTAACATTAAAATAACAATAATTGGGACTAATAATATTCTTACTAATGAAATAGAATTAGCTACATTCATAGAAATTCTCCTAAGAAATTATTTTTGTAAGTTTAATAAATTATCTACACCAGGTAAATCAGGTAATTCTCCTGATTTAATTTGTGTTGCAATATAATCCATTGTTTTTTTAGTTTTTTCATATTGTGATAATAATTTATTTAATTCTTTTTCAGTTCTTCCTGAACCTTTTAAAATTCGATTTTTTCTACTTGGATATCTTAATAATTGTGGCTTTTCACGCTCTTTAAAAGTTGTTGAATTGATAATAATTTCAGCAATTCTAACATCATTTTCAACATTACTAATTTTACTATCACTAATTTTTGCACCTAATCCAGGAAGCATCTTAACTAAAGAACCAAGTTTTCCCATGCTTTTAATTTGTTTCATTTGATTTAGTAAATCATTTAAATCAAATTGCCCCAACATCATACGATTCATAGTTTCTTTAATATCTCTTGAAGATACATTAGATTGTGCTTTCTCAATTAATGTTTCAATATCTCCCATGCCAAGAATTCTATCAGCCATTCGATTTGGATAAAAAACTTCTAAATCATCTACCTTTTCACCACTACCTAAAAATTTAATCGGCAATTTTGTTAAATAACTTAATGAAAGAGCAATACCACCTTTAGCTAACCCATCCATTTTAGTAATAATAAATCCTCTAACATTAATTCTTTCCATAAAAGACTTAGCAACATTAACCATTTCTTGACCAGCCATACCATCAATAACTAATAAAACATCAGTAGGACTAATTGAATTTTGAATTTCAGTTAACTCAGTCATTAAAGTTTCATCAATATGCAATCTTCCTGCTGTATCAATTAAAATAACATCAATTCCTTTTGCTTGGGCATATTTTTTAGCATTAATAGCAATTTGTTCAGGAATTTGATTTTCTTCATAGTAAACTTCAATATTTAATTGTTTTCCTAAAGTTTCCAATTGCTCAACAGCAGCCAAACGATAAATATCACAAGCCACTAACAAAACATTTTTATTTAATTTATTAACAATATGATTTGCTAATTTTGCTATTGTTGTTGTTTTCCCTGAACCTTGTAGACCAGCTACCAAAACAACAGAATGTTTATGAGATAAATTTAACTCAATATTTTTAGCTCCCATAATGCTAACAAATTCTTCATGAATTATCTTCATTAACATTTGTTGATGATTTAATCCTTCTTTAATATACTCTCCTAAGGCCTTTTTCCTAATTTGATCAATTAAATTTTTAACAACTTTAAAATTAACATCTGACTCTAAAAGAATAACTCTTAAATCTTTTAAAAATTCTTCAATATTTTCTGATGTTAAAGTTTTTTTACTAATATTTTTTTCTAAAGTTTTTTGCATTTTTTTTGCCATTATATCAGCAAAACTCATTTTTTCACCTCTTAATAAAGTACCATAATATTATATCATTATTAAACATTAAGAACCAAGTTTGATATTTTTCTTTAATTTGAAGAAATTCAGCAAATGATAAATCTTTTAATCATTATAAAAAACTGAATTAAGTAATTAATTCAGTCGCTCTTAATTCTCTAATAACTGTGATATGAATATCACCTGGAATTGTCACAAATTTCTCTAACCGCTTTTTAATGTCTTTAGCTAAAATATGAGCATCATAATCATCAATAATTTTAGGATCAACCATAACACGAATTTGTCTTCCAGCTTGAACTGCATAAGCCTTATCAACACCTTCAATTGAACTACATAAATCCTCAATTTCCTTAATTCTAGTAATAAATGCTTCTAATGAATTGTTTCTTGCACCTGGCCTTGCTGCAGATAATGTATCAGCTGCAGAAATAATGCAAGAATAAATATTATCTTTTGGAACATCACCATGATGAGAATGAATTGCATTGATAATAATATCATTTTCACCATATTTTTTAGCTAAAATCACACCGTTATAAACATGTGAACCTTCCATTTCATAATCAATAGCTTTACCAATATCATGAAATAATCCAGCACGTTTAGCTAACTGAATATCCAAGCCTAATTCAGCAGCTATTAAACCTGATATCTTTGCTACTTCAAAAGAATGTAATAAAACATTTTGACCATAACTAGTACGATATTTCAACTTACCAACATAAGACACTAAATCAGGATGAATATCAATAAGTTTCAATTCATCAATAATGTTTTGCCCATCAATTTTAAAATTCTCAGTAATTTCTTGTTCATGAAATTTTAAACTTTCTTCAATTTTAACTGGATGGATTCTACCATCCTTAATTAAATCTTCTAATGCTCTTGTTGCAATTTCACGTCTAATTGGATTAAAAGATGAAATTTGAATTGTTTCTGGAGTATCATCAATAATTATATCAACACCAGCAACTAATTCAAAAGATTTAATATTCCTTCCTTCTTTACCAATAATTCTTCCTTTCATTTCTTCATTTGGAAGTTTAATATAAGAAATTGACTTATCAACAACAAAATTAGCAGCATATCTTTCAATTGCTTCAGCAACAATTGAATTAGCAATTTCTTTAGCTTTAATTTTTGCATTATATTCACTATGCTTAATAATTTTATTTAATTCTAATTTTGAATTCGCTTCAACTTTACTAATTAATTGTGCCTTTGCTTCAGCTTTACTTATACCCGATATTTTTTCTAATTCAATAATTTCTTGATCTATTTTTTCTTGATACTCTAATTTAAGATTATTAAGTGCTTCTTTTCTTTGATATAAATCTTGAATTTTTAATTCTAAATTCTCCTCTCTTTCTAATAATTTTTTTTCTCTTTTATCTAAAATATTCCCATATTCTAAATTCTGCTTTTTTCTTATTTCTATTTCTTGCAATGCTTCTTTTTTCAAGCAACCAACTTCAATTTTAGCATCTGCTTTTGCTACTTGAATAATTTTTTGTGCTTGATTTTCATTTTTTTTAATTTGTTCTAAACTCTTTTTTTCTTTATTCAAAAAAATCATCTTACGAACAAAAAAGCCAATTAAGAAACCTAAACTAATGCCTAACAAAATTAGTAATATTATCAATAATCAACTTTTATGAGTTAAATCATTAATATTTGCCATAAATCTTATATAACTCCTTTTCTAAAAAATAGAAAAGTTACACTTTATTCAATCTCTCTTAAATTAAGTTATTAAATTTATATTATTTAAATGGATAAACCACGCTTTTATTTTAACATAAAACTAATATTTTTATTGAAATTAGATTGCCAATTTAATTTTTTCTAAAACACTAAAATTCTTTTCTAAAAACTCTTTAACATTTTCTTTACCCTGACCCAATTTTAGTTCTTCATAACTATATCATGTTCCAGATTTATTAATAATTTTCTTTTCAACAGCCAATTCAATAATTTCACTAACTAAAGAAATTCCTGATTGAAAATAAAAATCAACAATAGCAATTTTATAAGGTGAAGAAAGTTTATTCTTAACAACTTTAATTTTAATTTTATGACCAACAACTTGTTGATTAACAACAATTTGTTCACCCTTTCTAACCTCTAAACGAATTGAACTATAAAATTTCAAAGCTTTACCACCAGGAGTAGTTTCAGAACTACCATAAACAACACCAATTTTTGATCTAATTTGATTGATAAAAATAACTGAACAATTACTTTTAGCAATAATTGGTGATAATCTTCTTAATGCCTTTGACATTAATCTTGCTTGAGCACCCATTATTTGGTCATTAAGATCACCATTTAATTCAACTTCAGGAACTAATGCAGCAACAGAATCAATTATTACCATATCTATTGATTGTGATTTAATTAACATTTCTAAAATTTCAAGGGCTTGTTCACCAGAATCTGGCTGTGATAATAAAAATTCATCTAAATTAATTCCTAATTTCTGACAATATTGGGCATCTAAAGCATGCTCTGCATCAATAAATGCTACTTTATTATTAGTTTTTTGTACTTGTGCTAAAGCCATTAAAGCTAAAGTCGTCTTTCCTGTTGATTCAGGACCATAAATTTCAATAATTCTACCATATGGAAAACCATTAATTCCTAAAGCTTTATCTAATAAAATACTACCTGAACTAACTACTTTTACTTCAGTAAAACTTGTATCATTAAAAAACATAATTGCGCCAGTACCAAAAACTTTTTCAATTTCTTTAACAATATCCTTTAAAGAATTTTCTTTAAAATTAATATTTTTCATTAAAAATCACCTCATAAACTTATTAAAAATTTACTTTGGTAATTCCTTTTTTATTTTTATTAAATTTTTGATTAAAATTTTTTGAGCTTGTTTGACTACTTTATTACGAATATTTTGTCTACTATCTTTTAAAATTAATTTCTCAATTAAAAAATACTTTTCAAAAACTATTGCTAAGTAAACTAAACCTACAGGTTTAGTTTCACTACCATCTGGTCCTGCATTACCTGTAAAACTAATAGCAACATTAGTTTTAAAGATTTTTCTAACATTTTGTGACATTGCTAAAGCACACTCAGGACTAACAGCTCCATACTTTTCAAGTATTTCTTTTTTTATTTTTACAACTTTAACTTTAATTTCATCTGTATAAGCAACTACTCCACCTTTAAATACTTGGGATGCACCTGGAATATCAGTGATAAGTTTACTAAATAATCCACCAGTAATACTTTCACAAGTACTAAGTGTATAATTTAATTCTTTTAGCATATTAATGATTGTTTCCATTTTAATATCCTATCAATCAAAAACTTGTAAGTTCTTTTTTATTAATAAAAAAATTATACCATAGCAGTAATTTCAAACATGCTTCTAACTAATATAAATTATGAAAATAAAATATGAAAACTAGGAAACTATTAATCCAAATTATTTAGTACTGCTTCTAGAATTTAAAAATTCTAATAACTGAAAAATAAACTAATTGAAAATATGTAAAACTTTGAAATACAAATTCAAACAATACTCAAAATACTACTATTAGAAAAAAATCCTTAAACTTTATGAAATTAAAAGTAACATTACTAAATGACATATAAGAAATGCTTAAATTTAAGACCTGAACCATCTATATTTTCTTTGAGTTAAAAAACTATCTATTTTTTATAAAAATATAATTTTTATAAATAAATGAAGAACAACAATCATTACTGGATAAAGATGAAAATCAACTATCTGCTATCTTTGTATGAATTCACCTTATAAAGGAGAAAACAAAGAATGTCCAACTTCTTGTTTTAAAAATAATAAAAATCTTCATCTCAATGAGATGAAGATTTTTATATATTAAATTTAATTTTTAAATTAATTCAACAAAAAAGAATAAAAAAATCATAAGCCACATTCTGTATCTTGCAAAGCAAGTGCTAATTATTTATCTACTAAAACTTTTTAAATGTTTTAGTTCTATTTTCTGTTCTTTTTCAGAAAATAAATTCCCCTACCAAAATTTGGGTTTCTCACTTGTGGGGTTTACCGCGTTCCACGTCTTAAGTTTCCTTAATAATCGTCTCTATGGCACTTTTATAGACTAGCACCATATTTTATTTAAGTTTAAATAATTAAACTTAAATAAAACTTAGGTATTTGTCAGCCGTTAACTTAAAAGCTACTTAAAGTTATTTTTTCCTTTAACACAAGCACTACTTTCATTTCAGAAAGTGTGAGCGTGGACTTTCCTCTACAAATTAATAATTTGCAGCAATTAGCTCATTTTTCATTCTTTTCACATTAAAATTATAACATACATTAATCCTCATTGACAATAGTTTCTAACTTACTTAATCTTGTAATTATATCAACATTTTCAACACCTTTAGCTTCTAATGCTGTTTTTTGTTCTTTTAATAAAGAATAGTTTTCTTTTAATTTTGAATATTCACTTAAAAGTTTATTATTATTATTATGTTCAAGAAGTAATTGTTGCTTTAACTTTCTAAGTTCTTTTTCTAATAACTCAAAATAAACTGTTAGTCAGTCTAAAAATTGATCAACTTCAGAAGGATTGTAACCTTTATATTCAACTGTAAATTCTTTATCTAAAATTTCTTGCTTAATATTAATATTTTTATCGTTCATAATAATTAACTCCTGAAATAAAGGATTTTTTCCTTTTTAATAATTAATATATTTTGAGGTGAAAATAATGTTTTTTCAAAATCGTGGCATGTACTTAGAATCTATTATTAATTATACTATTGAAATTTATAATAGTGAAAAAAAAGCACTAGTCTTCAAAAACTCACCTAAAATTATTATCAATCATGGCAAATATTATTTTCTTAATCAAAGTACTGTTGACTATCATGGAGTCTATAAAAGTAAATACCTTTGTTTTGAAGCAAAAACAACCGAAAAATCAATCTTACCTTGAACAAATATTAA
Organism: Spiroplasma sp.; assembly: GCA_051653845.1. Taxonomy (GTDB): domain Bacteria; phylum Bacillota_I; class Bacilli_A; order Mycoplasmatales; family VBWQ01; genus Spiroplasma_D. The sequence goes on from JBOFXA010000045.1 coordinate 32,812, forward strand.
ATTACACCAATGAAATTATCTTAGCTTAGCCTATTATCATCAAGCAATTAGTTTTATTATTATTTATTTTAGGATTTATCAAAAATATTATTTAGTATTCACTAAAGAATTACTTGTTTGCAAACAAGAAAAACTAATAATTACTTTTCAATGAGTAAAGAAAAATGGGTATGAAATTAAATTTACCTACCCATTTTTTCTAGATTTTATAAAAATTCTTTAACTATTTATTTAACTCTTCCTTAACAGATTTACTAAGTTTAAACTTTAACGCCTTAGATGCAGGGATGTCAATTGGTTTACCGTTTTGAGGATTGTGTCCAGTTCTTGCTACACGATGAGAAACAGTAAAGGTTCCAATCGGTAAGGAAATTTTTTTTTCTTTAGAAACATTTTTCATAAACACATTAAAGAAACTATCAAGAACTTCAGCAGTTTGTTTAGCTGAAATATTAGTATCTTTTGACACTAAGTTAATTAATTCTTTTTTTGTCATCAGAAACTCTCCTATCTTAATAAATTTACAATCTAAAATCTCTTTAGTTTGTAAATTTATTCTATCATATAAAAGAAAATATACTATTTATTACTAAAATTATTTTCTTTTAATAAAACTCTAATGTGCAACATGCTTTTTAAACATTGGTAGTAAAATAACTGCAGCAACAATACCACAAATAATTAAGAAAATAAATACAGCATTTCAACTAATATTAATTAAACCAAAACCAATTATAACTTTTGACATTAATGCATCACCAAGATAACCAGAAACTCCTAAAATTCCTGCAGAAGTTGAAAGAACACGATGATGAGAAAACTCACTTACCATAATTGGTAAAAAACATTGAGGAATAAAAATTACTCCAGCTAGGAACATAAATATTGCTAGTACTGCAATTGAACTTGTATTAGATAATCAAATTCCTACTACTGATAGTGTTGCAACAAAAATTACTATCATAGTAATTGGAGCAAATCGTTTTAAAAATTTATTAGCTAATAAACCAATTGTTAAAGTAGTTAGAACTCCTCCTCAATCAAACATTGAATAAATTCATTTTCCTTGACTTTTAATATCATAGCCATGTACTGTTTTTAAGTAAGTTAAAGATCAATCACTAATTCCCATTCTCAAAGTATAAATCAACATATTAGCAATAGCTAAAAATCAAACAAATTTATTCTTTAAAACATAATTAATAAAATAGTAGCTTCAAGGCTTATCTTCTTCAATTTTTTTTCCTTCTGCATCTTTTTCACCAATTAATTTTAAATTATAATATTTTTGCAATGAAGGAAGACCCGCAGCTTCAGGATTATCTTTAATTAAAAAAATAACAACAATTCCAAAAATAATACTAATAATACTTGGTAAGATAAAATAAGCTAAGCGACCAAAAAATTCTGAAAGTAATGTATATGATCCAACAATAATAAAAGTTGCTAAAGCACTACCAATATTGTGAGAAATATTTCAAGTAATAATTCGATTACGACGACTCTTGTGATTAAATCAGTTATAAAAAAATCGTACTGAAGGAGTTGCACCAAAACTATGAATTCAGCCAATCAGTACCATTAAAATACAACTAAAAATAATTGGTGTCACAATAGTAGTAACACTAATTCAAGAAAATCCTAAAAGGAAATTAGCAATTCCTGCACTAACTAATCCTAATCCTAATAATCATTTATTTGATTTAGTATCAGAAAGTGGTGAAGTTAAAAATTTTGAAACGCCATAGACAATTGCAAAAATTAATCCAATTAAAGCATATTGTGAAGAATTAATTATATTTTCTGACATTAATTGACTACCAAAAACTGTTCATTGTTTTCTTGTAAAATAAAAAACCATATAACCAATAAAAACTGTTCAAAAAACTAATTCTTGATTTTTTTTATATTCTTTTTGCAAAATAAAATCATAAAGATTATCTTGTGTTAATTGTTCTTTTGCTGGTTTTACATTTAAAAAATTAAACATCTTTTTCATGGTAGTTTTCCTTTGCCACACTATCTAAATCTGATATAACTTGTTTAGCAATTTCAAAGTTATCAATTCTAATTCCTGAAGCAGTCTTATGACCACCTCCACCATATTTTTGAGCAATATGATTAATTGTTAAATTTTGAGAACGTAATTCAACACGAATCTTACCATCTGGATATTGACAAAAAAATGCTCAAATTGGTCGATTCTTAATATTTGCTAATAAAACCACATTATCATAAGCAGCATAATCAGTATCAATCTTTAGTTTTTTTAAAGTTTCTTGATCTAAAAATAAATAAGCAACACCATGTTTACTAACTTGATAATTTTGATAAACATATGAAACAAATTTTAATTCATCTTCATTACAAGCATACATTGTTTGATAAAGATCTTGCAAATCAAAACCAGTTTCTAATAAAAAAGACGCTAAACTAAAAGTTCTTGGTTTTGGAAAACGTAGCAAAAAACGATTTGAATCTGTTACAATACCATGAAAAATAATTTTAGCTGTTTGTTGATTTATTTTTAAATTTTGTTCTTTAACAATTTCAGCTAAAATTTCACTTGCAGCACAATAATTAGAATCAACTAACATTAAATCTCCATAAGGAGTGTGATTTGGATGATGATCAATTTTAATTATCATTTTTCCTTGTTTTCATCTTTGATCATCAATTCTTTCAACATTAGCAGTATCTCCAACAATAACTAAACTTTCAGAAAATTCATCATCTGCAATATCATCAAAATCTTCTCCAATAAAATTAAGACGAAGATTTGGCTGACCACTAATTTTAACTATTTTTTCTGGTCAATTTAGTTTAATAATATTTCTTAAACCAAATTGAAAACCATAAGCATCACCATCTGGTAAAATATGACGTAAGATAATAATTTTATTATGTTTTTCAATTGCATTTAAAAACTCCTGAACTTGATTCATATTCTTTCTCTCCTTTTAAATTTTAAATATCATTATCATTCAATCAAAATTATATAATAAAATTAATGAAAAAGAATTTAAACCTTATTAATCATCAGCTTTAAATAAAGATTTACGATTTTTTAAAATAATTTTTATTGGTACACCCTGAAAAGCAAAATTATCTCTAATTTGATTAATTAAAAATCTTTGATAAGAAAAATGACAATACTTTTTATTATTTACCATAAAAATAAAAGTTGGAGGACTAGTTTCAACTTGAGTAGCATAATATATTTTTAATCTACCACCATTAAAATTTGGAGCTTGATTAACTAATTGTGCTTTATTTACTACTTCATTCAAAACACTTGTTTTTATTCTAATTTGCATATTGTCTAAAACAACTTTTATTGTCTTAAATAAATGGTTAATTCTTGTTTGCTTTAAAGCTGATAAATAAGTAATTAATGCATAATCTAAATATTTAAATTTTGCTTTAATATTTTTAGTAAAATCACTCATTGCTTTTTCATCATTCTTAACTAAATCTCACTTATTCACAACAATGATAACAGGCTTATCTAAATTCTTAGCAATTCCTGCAACTGTTAAATCTTGTTCAATAATTCCAACACTAGCATCTAATAAAAAAAGAATAACATCACTATGTCTAACAACTTCAACTGTTCTCATAGCACTATATTTTTCAATATTTTCACTAACTTTACCTTTTCTTCTAATTCCTGCTGTATCAATTAAACAATATTTTTCTTTATTGTGTTGAAAATAAGTATCAATTGCATCAGTAGTTGTTCCAGCAATTGGTGAAACAATAACACGATTTTCAGATAAAATTGCATTCACTAAACTAGACTTACCAACATTAGGTCTACCAATAACAGCTAACTTAGTTATTTTTGCTAAATCTGCTACTTTCTTATCACCTAACTTAAGAATAATTTGATCTAACAATTCTCCAATTCCAATTCCATGACTAGCAGAAATTAAAATTGGTCAACCAAAACCTAAAGCTAAAAAATCAACTACTAAATCACTGTTATCAACTTGATCATATTTATTAGCAGCAACAATAATTGGTTTTTTAATTTTATATAATAATTTTGCTATTTCTTCATCTTCACTAGTAAGTCCTTCTTGATAAGAACAAAGAAAAACAATAACATCTGCTTCATTAAGAGCAATGTTTGCTTGTTGATTAATTTCTGTTTGAAAATCAACTTTAGCTAAACTAATACCACCTGTATCAATAACAATAAATTCTTTTGTTAGTCATTGAGCACTACTATAAATACGGTCTCTTGTAGTTTGAGGACTATCAGTAGTAATTGCAGTTCGCTTTTGAATAATACGATTAAATAATGATGATTTTCCAACATTAGGTCTACCAACAATAACAACTTTAGCTAAATTTTTCATAATTAATGCTCTTCCTTATATTTTAAAAAAATTTCTAAAAGTTTATTCACTGTTTCTTGTAAAGAATAATCACTATTATCTAAAATAATTGCATCCTTAACAATTGTTAATTGTCCAACATTACGATTTTCATCTTTTCTATCACGAATAAGCATATCATGATAAACAGTATCCTGCCTAATTTCAATTCCTTCATCAAGATACTGCTTTCATCTTCTAAGACTTCTTGCTCTTAATGAAGAAGTTAAAAAAATCTTTAATTCTGCATTTAGTAGAACAACACTAGTGATATCTCTACCAACAACAATAAAACCTTTTTGTCTAACAATTTCTTGAATTTTCTTAACAAATTCTGCTCTAATTTCTGGAACAGAAGCAATTAATGGAATACTTTTTGTTACTCTAGAACTATAAATTTTATCTGTAATTGGTTGATTATTAAATAAAAAATGATTATTTAATCATTTAATTTCAAAAGTATTTAATACTGAAAGCAAAAGCATTTGATCTTGCAAATTAAAATCATTATCTAAGCAAAATAAAGTAAAACTACGATAAATAATTCCTGTGTCAACAAAAACATAACCAATTTCTTTTGCTAACATTTGTGCTGCTGCACTTTTTCCTGATGCTGCAGGACCATCAATAGCAATATTTATTTTTGAACTCATTATCTCAACCTTTCATAACTATTAGTAAATATCTAACTACTTACTTCAATACCACCAATAAAACTAATAATACAACAATAAGAACTAAGCTAACAAGGATTGTTGTAAAAAAAACAAAACTAATTTTATAACTATTCTTACCTTTAACTTTTAAATGTTGAAAGTCATCATGCAATTTATTACTATTAAATTTAATTTCTTGATTACTTTTTTCAAAATTTTGAGTATTACTATCTTTCTGATATTTTTTTTCTAATGATTTTACAAAAATGTTGATGTTAATGATTTTACTTTCTAAATTTTTTTCAAATTCAACTATTTTTTGGTTCATGCTATCAATTAAAGTTACATATTCTAAAGGATAATCAACTAAAATCTTTTCATCCATTAAATCTTTATTACCTGGCTGATATGTTTCAAACACATTATTAATATCAGATAAAATCTTAATCAATAAATATTTATCTTTTGGGTTTAAGTATTGATAATTATTTTTAAAAATAACACTATCTAAATTAATTAATTTTAAATTATCATTAGTTTTTTTGATAATTGGTGCAAAATATTCTTGATTTAATTTTAATAATTGATTCTGATACTGTTCAAGTTTTTTTTCTTGTTCTCAAATTAAAGCGTTTTCTTGAATATCTTTAGTAATTTGATTTCTTAAATTTTGATATTTTTCAATTCTTGTCATAATTGTACCTTATATTTTTTTTCTTAATTTAAACTAGTTATTAATGTTTGAGTATTACTACTATCAGTAACAATTTTTTGTTTTGCATCTGATAATTTAATTGTAACCATTTTTGTTACCCCTTGATTTTCCATTGTTGTTCCATATAAAACATCACAATTTTCCATTGTTCCTGGTCTATGAGTAATAATAATAAATTGTGTTGTTTTTGAAAAATTACGAACATATTTAGCAAATCGTTCTAAATTAGCTGGATCTAATGGAGCTTCAACCTCATCTAAAATAATTAAAGGTAGCGGCTTTACTTTCAAAATTGCAAACAAAACTGCTAAAGCAACTAAAGATTTCTCTCCTCCTGATAGCAAATTTAAATTACTAATTTTTTTTCCTGGCGGATTAGCTAAAACCTCAATTCCTGTTTCTAAAACATTATCAGGTTGATCATATCTTAATTGACAAGTACCCCCACCAAATAAAATCTGAAAAGTTTCAGGTAAAACTTGATTAATTTGTTTAATTGTTTCATCAAATTGATTAATCATAATTTTATCCATTTCAGCAATTGCTTCTAATAATTCTTTTAAAGCTGCACTTAATTCTTCATGTTTAGCTTTCAGCTTTAAATAACGTTCATTCTCATTTTCATATTCTTCAATAGCATTAATATTGACAAAGCCTAAATCTTCTAAATCATTATACAATTTTAAAACTAAACTTCTTGCTTCTTCTTCGTTTTCTAATGGTTTGTTATAAAGTTCTTTTGCTCTTTCAAAAGTTAAATGATAAGTTTCTACTAAACGTTTAAAAATTTGTTCAACTTTATTTTCTAAATTAACTTGTTGTAACTTATCATTATTTAATGTATTTGTAATAGTATAATCTTCTTGATGAAATAAATAAACCTCATTTTCTAATGCTTGCATTTCTTCTAAAATTTGATGCTTTTCTTTACGAAGTTGTTGTAACTGTAAATTAAAAGTTTCTTGTTGATATTTATTAGCTTTATATTGAGCATAAATATCATTCAATTCTTGATTATTTTCTAAAACAACTTTTTTTCCTGTTAAATTTTGATATTTAGTTGATAGCAACTGAGATTCATTTTCTAAATCAATAATCTCATAATTTAATTTACTAATTGTTAATTCAATTTTTGCTTTATTGTTTTGCAAAGAATTAATTTCAAATTGAAAACCACTAATTTGAACATTAAGATTAATTAATTCCTCTTCTAAAATTTTAATCGCATTAGTAATTTCTTCTAAATTATAATCCTTTCTTAATAAATTAATATTATTAGTTTGATTTTGAAAACCACCAACAATTGCTCCTCCAGATTTAATTAATTGCCCATCTAAAGTAACACATTGATATTTAGCAACTATTAATTTAGAAATAGTTTGAGCACTATTTAAATCTTCACAAACAATAGTTCTTCCTAAAAGGAAGTTAATTGCTAATTGATAATTAGTATCTCTAAGCTTAACTAAATTATTAGCAAAGGCAATAAAACCTTTTTGGCTATTAACTACAATAGTATCTTCTCTAGAAACTGTTTTTACTTGAATTGTATTCAATGGTAAAAATGTTACAATTCCTGCACGATTTTCTTTTAAGAAATTAACTGCCTTAGCAGCATCCTTATCAGTTTTTGTAACAATGTTATTTAAATTTTTCCCTAAAACAATACTAATTGCTTGATGATATAACTCTGGTACTTCAATTAAATTAGCAATAATATCAACTATACCATATAAACTATGACGATTATTTAAAATTGTTTGTACTCCCAAATTTTTTTGCTTCTGTTTTTCTTGATTTAAAGAAAAAAAATCTAAATTAGCTTTCTTTTTTCCTAATGAATGATGAAGATTATTTTGTGAAATCATTAAATCATTTTTTTGCAAATTTAATTCTGCTAATTTTTCATCTAACTGTTTCAATTGTTCATTTTCTTGGGATTGAATAATTTTTTTATGATCAATTTCATTTAATAAATTTTGAATTTCATGGGTTATTTTATTAATTTCTGTTAGATTTTTATCTTTGTCAGCAATTAATTTTTCATTTGCTTCTAAAGCTTTTTTTTGTTGTTCAAGAATACTTAATAAAGTATTAATATTAGTAAGATTCATTTCTAAACTATTAATATTCTTATCTAAATCATAACTTCTATTTTTTAAAAATTTTAATTTTTGTTCATGATTACTAATTTTTAATTTTAATGATGCTTTAATTTCATCATTTTTAATGATACTAGTTGAAAAAGAAGCTAATTGTTCTTGAGCAATTGTTCCATCTTTTACTAATAATGTTAGTTCATATTTTTTTAACATATCGCGAATTTTTAAATAGTTTTTAGCTTTCTCTGCTTGTTTTGCTAATGGCGCTATTTTTCTTGATATTTCACTAACAATATCACTAACTCTTGTTAAATTCTCATTAGTTCTCTCTAATTTTCTTAAACTTTCTTCTTTTCTTTTTTTATATTTAGCAACCCCAGCTGCTTCTTCAAATAAATGTCTTCTTTCTTCAGGTTTTGAATCAGCAAATTTAGAAACATTACCTTGACTAATAATTGCTAAAGACCCCTTACTCAATCCTGTATCCATCACTAAATTTTGAACATCTTTTAATCGAACCCTACTTTTATTAATATAATATTCATTTTCTGAACTATTACGATAAACTTTTCTAGTGATTTGAATTTCATTAAAAGGTGAATTAAAAATCTTAGTAGAATTATCAAAAATCAAAGTAACTTGTGCCATATTTAATGGTGCTTTATCTTGAGCACCATTAAATATAATATCATCAACTTTTTCACCACGTAATGATTTAACTGATTGTTCTCCTAAAACTCAACGAATTGCATCATTAATATTTGACTTACCACTACCATTTGGCCCAACAATACCAACAATATTAGTATTAAATTCAATTTTCAAATCATCAGCAAACGACTTAAAACCATGTGCTTCAATTCTTTTTAGAAAAGACATATTTTTATCACCCTATTTAAATAATTATTTTATATTTTAACATGAATAAACTCTTAAAACTGATATTGTAATTATTTTAATATCACTATATAAATTTAATTTATGTTGATTTAAATTTAAAATTTTGATATCTTAAAATTTTGTTTTGATATCTTGCATTTATTTTTTGATAATTAATCATTTGTCTTTTAGAAAGTAATTTCAATTGATATTTTAACTGGAAAACTTGATAATCAAACATCTTTAATTGCAATTTGATATATCGTTTTTTTTCAATTGTTGCTAACATTCCGTAAATAACTTTATATCCTAATATTTTTTCTTGATAAATTAAAAGTGTTTTTTTATTATTAATTGCTTTTAAAATAATTGTTTTTTCAAATAACACTTTGTTAATAATAAATTCAATTTTTAAAAGGTGATTAGGAATATATTCATTAATAAAAACATAAATTATTTTGTTATTATTATTAATTTTAATCACTTTTTTATCTTTAATATCATCAATAGTTAATTTTTTGCTTAAAGATGAAAGTAATAACTTAAAAATTATTGGACTAACATAATTAAAATCACAATTAATTTTCACTTTTTTATTAATTTTAAAATGTCTTTGTGATTCACTAATAACTGAAGTATATTTTTGTTCTATTAAGTTATGCTTTTGATAATTAAAATCTTTCAATATTACTTCAATATTTTCAATATCACTATTAACATTATTCTCATTTATTGAATCTAACATCACTAAGCTCACTCTTCTTTTTTTAAATTATTCTCTTGTTTTTTAAACACATCAATTGTATAAGCAATAATACCATAAAGACCTGCTTTAGATTTTACTGATGAAAAATGAACCTTAACATCATGATAAAAATTACTAATATAATTTTTTAATTCTAATTTAATTCAATCTAAAAATTTTTGACCTAACATTGTTAAACCTCCAGCTAAAATAATTATTTCTGGATCAAAAGCATAAATCATAATACTCATATGTTGTACTAAAGCTATAATTGTTGATAGTAAAATTTCTTTAGCTTCAATTAATTGGCTTTTATCATTACTATCAAATAATTGTTTCAATTGAATCGTTGATAACTTTTCTGGCTTATCAGATAATTTACTAATAAAACTATTAGGATTTTTCTTAGCAAATTCTTGAATTAAATGATTAACACCAGAAGCTGAAGCAACAACTTCTAAACAATTTTTTAATCCACAATTACATACCTTATAATCTTGAAAATAGCCTCCATGGCCAAATTCACCTGCAAAACTATGATAGCCAGTAACAAGTTTACCATCATTAATAATACTACCCCCAACTCCTGTTCCTAAACTATATAAAATTAAATTAGAATATTTTTTTTCATAATAAAAATACTCTCCATAAGCTGCAGCATTAGCATCATTAATTAAAACTATTGGTTTATTGAATAATTTTTTCATGTTTGCTTCAATTGGATAATCATGAAAATTTAAATTACCTGCTAATCTAACAACACCATTCCTAATATCTAAAAAGCCTGGTACTGCAACTCCTATTGCACTAATATCTTTTCAAAAAAAATTATTAATTTGCAAAATTTTTTCAATTTGATTTTTTAAATTTTGCAAGACATTATTAATATCAGTAGTAACTGAAAATTCTAGCAAAATCTCTTTTTTACTAGATGAAACTATTGCACACTTACTAGAACTACCACCTAAATCAATTACTAAAATATTTTTCATATTAATATAAATCTCACTTTTCTAAAAATTTTTGTAAATCTTTAATTAAATTTTCCTTATTATAATTAGTTGGATTTTTTCTACTTTTAATTACATTTCGATATCAAACATAAGATAACTTTGGTGTTCTAGGTAAATCCTTTTGTTCAAAGTCAACTCTAACTAAACCATAACGCTTACGATATCCACCACTTGGTGAAAAAATATCACAATAAGTTCATAAAGAATAGCCAATTAAAGGAACTTTATTTTCAATTGCTTTTAAAACTTCAGCCAAATGACTACTCAAATAATCAATTCTTTGATAGTCTAATATCATGCCTGCTTCTAAAGTATCAAAAGTTCCTAAGCCATTTTCAACAATCATAATTGGAACTTGATAGTTATCAAATAATTCTTTTGCTCCACTAGCAAGTAAAGAAGGATCAATAACTCAATTTCATTGAGTATATTTAATCTTTTTACTAGCTTTTGGATAGACAATTTTAAAACTTTTACTAAAATGTTTCTCACTTGGTTTTTGTCATTTATATAATTTTTCATGTAAATTAGCATTTGCAACATAGACTGGTCGATAATAATTTCAACCAAGTAAATCCATAGGATATTTTTGTAAGTAATCTAAATCTTCTTCACTCATTTTAAAATCTAATTTATTTTCTTTAATTCATTGATAAAAAACTTTGGGATAAGTTCCTTTAAAATTAGGATCTAAAAACAAATCTTTAAATCAATAATTATATTGCTTTACTATCTCTTGTTCACTTTTTAAAAAAGGGATTGGTGGAGATCAATCATGAACAATTCCAATTTTTGCTTTTCTATTAACAAAATTCTTTTCTTTAGCAATTAAAAATTCCTCTTTAGCAATAGCAGCACTTAAATTTAAAAAATGTAAAGCTTTAACAAAATCTAAAGGACTTTTTTTTGCTGGAGGTAAATAATCATCTAAATATCCTGTTAAAGTAAAAGTTGAAGTTTCATCATTAACAAATCAAATATCTGACATCTTACCAAAATGTTTAAACATAACTTGACAATAAATTCGAAAAACTTCTAAAATTTTACGATTAGTTCAACTACCAAATTTTTCAATTCATAGTGGTGTATCTCAATGAAACAAAATTGGAATAATTTTAATTTTATTCTTTAATAATTCTTTAAAAACATTTTGATAAAAAGTAACACCTTGTTGATTAATTTTTATTGAATCTGGCATAATTCTTGCTCAATCTAAATTATAAACTAATGCATCTAAGTCTAATTTAGCCATAATTTTAATATCAGTTGGATATTTATGAAAAAAATCTGATGCAATAGCAATTGAATTAATTTCTCTTTTTGCTTCATTAGGTTTAGGAATATAATAATTTTCTTTAGTAAATTTATCTCAAATTGAATCTTTTCTCTGCCCCAAATTTCTACCACCTTCAATTTGGAAAGCACAAGTACTTGCAGAAAAAATAAAATCTTTGGGAAACTTTTTCATTCTAACCTCCAATATATTATATAATTAAATAAATTATCAAATTTAAGTTACAAATTCAATGAAAAACAACTTAGGTGAGTTATATGACACTTTTTCAAATTCTTTGCATTATTGCTGGTATTTTCTTTTTTTTACCATTTATTATTTGACAATATTTTCGTTTTCAAGAAAAAGTAAGACACAGTGTTAAATGATGATATCATAAAGCTTTAATTATTTCTTGAGCAACTTTTATGCCTTTAGCACTGATTTTTTTAATTTTAGCTTTTTTTATTTAATTTATTTGCTCTCACTTAAATCCATTATCAATAATTATTTTTTGTCAAAAAGTGGCAGATTTTTTCAATTTTCTTTGATTAGTTTTTAAATCTAAACTAATAGCACCATAGCGATTTTTATAAGCATTACATCATGATCAATTATCAACTAAAGTTCAAATATGAAAACCAAAACAATTACTTCCTTCATTAATTGCTTTATTAACTCATGCTAAATGCTCTTGAAAAAATTCAACTCGATAGTCATCATTAATAATATTATTTTGTAAAAATCTTTCTTCATTCTCTACACCCATACCATTCTCAGAGATATAGACAGGAATATTATCATATTGTTCTTGAATTGTTTTTAATGCTAAATAAATAGCTTGAGGATAAATTTCTCAGCCACGATAAGGATTAACACGTCTATATGGCATAATATAAGGTTGAAAAAAATAATGTGGAGTAATAGATGAATTTCAATCCAGTAAATAATCATTACTTTTAACTCTTAATGGTGTATAATAATTAATTCCTAAAAAATCAACTTTATAATTTTTATTAGCAATTCATTGCAAATCCTTATCAGTAATTTTTCAAGCAAAATTATATTTTTTACTTAACTCAATTAACTTTTTAGGATAATTATTCTTAACTACTGGATCTAAATAACATTTACTTTGAAACAATTCTGCATATTCTGCTGCCATTAAATCATCAGGATTGTTACTTCTAGCAATAGCAGGAGTAATATTTAAAATAATACCTATCTTAGCATCAGAAATATTTAATTTTTTAAATGCTGCTACTGCTTGAATATGTGCTAATAAGGAATTCCACTGTACCTGCATTGCTGCTTTTAAATTAATAATATTAGGATAGTGCATATCATATAAGTAACCTGCTTCAACAGTAACAATTGGTTCATTAAATGTTGTTCATATCTTTACTTGATTAGAAAATAATTTAAAACATGTTTCAGCATAAAAAACAAATGCCTTAATAACCTCAGGATTTTCTCATCCACCAATTTCTTGAGCTCACATTGGCATATCAAAATGATGCAAGTTAACAATTGGTTTAATTCCTTTATCCAACATTGTTTGTCAAACATTATGATAAAAAGTAACAGCTTTTTCATTAACATTTTTACCATCTGGAATTAATCTTGATCATTGGATTGATGTCCTTAAAGAATTAAATTTTAATTGTTGAGCTAAACTTATATCTTCTTGATATTTTTGATAAAAATTACCAATAACATTCATTTTATTAAAAAAACGATTCTGATCTTTTTGATATCAAAAATCTCAAATTGATTGTGATTTACCATCTATATCATTGTAACCTTCAGTTTGTGGTCCAGAAAATGCAGCTCCTCATAAAAAATCTTTTGGAAATTTATATCACATAAAAATTACATCCTTCTACCTATTTTATTTTTATTATTTTTCAATAAAAAAATTATAGTATAATTGTATCAATTAAAAAATAATATGAAAGGAATAGAAAATTATGAAAAAAATTTTATTAATTTGTTCTGCTGGAATGAGTACTTCACTTTTAGAAAAATCAGTTAATGATTATATCAAAAAAGAAAATTTATCTTATCAAGTTGAAGCACTTTCTGCACAAGAGGCAAAACCAAGAATCAAAGAATTTGACATATTACTACTTGGTCCACAAGTAAGATATATGTTAGATGAATTTACCAAATTAGCACAAGGAAAAAAAATAACTGTTATTCCACCAAATATTTATGCTACTGCTAAAGGTGCAGCAATAATTGAATTAATAGAAACTCTTTAAATAAGGAAAATAACAATGGCAATTAATTATGAATCAATCTCAATGAATATTATCAGTAATGCTGGTAATGCAAAATCATTAGCTTTTGAAGCAATCCAATTTGCTAAAAAAGGTGAGTTTAATATTGCAGAAAATAATATTGAAGAAGCAAATCAGGCTATTGCTTTAGCAAGTCAAGCACATTTTGAAGTTATTACTGAAGAAGGAAAAGGTCAACCACTTAATTTTTCAGTGTTATTTATTCATGCAGAAGATCAATTAATGACAACACAAATGATTATTGAGCTTAGTAAAGAAATTATTGAATTATATAAAAAAATAAATAATTAGACTTATAAAAAAGGGGAAATAAAGGGGGAAATGAAATTGAAAGAAAAAGTTAACAAAACTACTACTAAACACAAACAACCTTTTAAAACAAAATTTATAGACTGAACAAATAAAGTCCTAATTCCAAATCTTGGTAAATTAGGTCAACAAAGACATTTAGCAGCCTTAAGAGACGCTTTTGGAACCATTATACCTTTAATTATTGCTGGTAGTATTGCAATTTTATTCATCACAATTGGTTTTGGGGGATGAGGTTCAGAAAAAGTTTCAATTTTAGGTTGAATCTGAATGGCTGTTCACAAAACAGCAGATACAACACAATTAGCAAATGATATTGCTGCTAATAGTGGATCTTGAGGAAAAGCTGCTAACATTGGTGTTAATATGTTTGGCCCAATAAATGCAGCAACAATTGGTGCAATGTCAATTTTTGTTGTTTTCTTAATTGGTTATTTTATTGGTTTATCACGTGATTTTAAACAACCAATTATGAGTGGGCTTGCATCTCTTACTAGTTTTATGATAATCATAATGGGACAATTTAGTTTTTTTTCTGATGCTAAAGGCCTATTCTCAGCTATTATTGCTGGATTTGTTGCTTCAGAATTATTAATTATGTTTAGCAAAATTAAAAAATTAGAATTAAAATTACCTGAAGGAGTACCTCCAGCAGTTGCTAAATCTTTTTCAGCATTAATTCCAATGATGTTTACATTAATTATTATGGCAACAATTAATGTAATTGTTTGAGCACCAATTAATTACTTAACTAATTATGATGTTTTTAGTGTTAGTCAAACAACAATTAATCATGCAACATTAAAAGTTGTTATTGATAAAGCAGTACAAGATTCTAGTTTACCAACTAATATTCGTGACTTACTAGTTCAACTACAAAATGCTTATGATAACAACACATTAACGCAATGATTTAATGATCATAAAAACAATAATGATTTACCATTAGTTATCAATGCTTTACTAGTAAACTTAGATAAACCAATTATTATTGATAGCAATCATATTAATGGAACACTAGGTACTTATAATGAATTAGTAAAATTATTAATTATTAAATATGAACAAACTCAAATTCCTACTGCTAGTTTTGGTTTAGGAGCTGGTATCTATCGATTATTACAAACACCATTCTTAGGATTTGTATCTTCTCCAGGAGGAATTGGAGTAGCATTACTATTTACAACTTTAGTAGGAGTATTTTGATTCTTTGGAATTCATGGTTCAAATATTACTGCTGCAATTTTTGAACCAATCTGATGAGCTGTGTTAGGAATTAATGCTGCTTTAGTGCAATCATTAGGATTAGCAGCAGCACAAAAAGAAATGATTGCTTTTTCAAAACCTTTCTTTGATTCTTATATGTATATTGGTGGATCAGGTGCAACATTAGCTTTACTTATTAGTACATTAATTATTTCAAAAAGAAAAGAATTAAAAGAAGTCGCTAAGTTTTCATTACCAGCAGGAATTTTCCAAATTAATGAGCCAGTAATATTTGGCTATCCAATTATTTTAAATCCAATTTGAATTGGTCCATTCATTCTTGCTCCAATAATTAATGTTGTTGTTGCTTGATTAGCTGTTTCTATTTTTCATATTGTTAATGCTTCATATATTGCTACACCATGAACAGCACCTTGATTCTTAGGAGCACTACTATCAACTGGCCTAGATTGAAGAGCATTTGTATTATCATTAGTTTGTTTTGCAATTAGTTTACTAATTTGATTTCCAGCAATATTACTTGACAATAAAGTATATAAAAGTAAATTAAAAAAAGAAAAAGAAGCTGAAGAAAATACAGTAACTAAAACACAATTATAAGTGCAACACTTAAAACAATTTAAATAAATGCTTCATAAAATTTTTGCTTACTTATCTGCCAAAAATTTTATGAAGCATTTTATTATATTTATATCAATTACTTTTTGTAATTTATTTTTTTCTATTTTATCAAAATTATATTTAACTAATATAGATTATGATAAAATTAAAAGAAATCTAATCTACATTTAAAAAGCAAAATTAAGTGGTGATTTAAATGATAATTTCAATTTTTAATTTAATCCAATTTATGACATTAGTTGCAATAATTTCAGTTATTTTAATTTTAAACAATAAAACTAAATCTTACTTTAATGCTTCTTTTAAAAAAAGAAATAAAAAAGTTGATAGCTTTGAAGCAACTAACTTAACTTTAGAAAAAATAGTTATTATTTGCTTGCAAGTTTTAATCCTACCATTACACAAGCAAACTAATTCTATTATTTCACATCTTTATTTCACTTTAATTTTACTGTTACATCTTATTATTTGTATTAGTTTTTTAATCAAAACTAATGAAAAAATCAAAATTTGAAACAATCTATTTAATCTAAAATTTATTATCCTAATCACTATCATTTGTTCACAGTTATTATTTCTTACTTGAGAACTCCATAAAATATTATTTGCAAACAATAGTAATTTTCTTTGAATTATTATTTTTCATAGTATTTTTCTTTTTATGACTTTTAAAGTTGGTAACCAAACTTTATTGTTATTTAAATATTTAATTTTTAGCACTTGTAAAATTTTAATTACTAAAAAAAGTGACAACTTTTACTTTAATCAAAAGAAAATTTTTACCTTTTATTCAAAGATGGAAGCAATTACTAATTTATGAAATTTTAAAAATTTAAAAACTACTAAGGAAATGAATTTAACTAATATCAAAGAAAAAAGTAAAAAAATAATTAAAAATAACTTAATTATTTTTATTATTGCTTGTAACAATCTATTTTCTAAAAATATCATCAAAACTCAAAAACATATTATTAATGGTTGAAAAAACAGTCTAATAGAATAAAAATTGATTGAAAAATAAAACTAAGAAAGGAGAAATTATGAAAAAAAATAAAGGTTTTTTACTATTTAAAAATGCTTTTAAACAAGTTTTTCGAAATAAAGTTCAATTAATTAGTCTAGCAATCTTAACACTGCTTTCATCAACTATTTTTTCATTAATGCAAACAAGTATTACTCGAGTTACTAATGAATATTATGTTTTAATATCTGAAGAGCAATCTAATATTCATGATTTTGTTTTTGATCCTTATAATACTGTTAAAAAAACAAACGCGCCAATTGCTCCTAAACCTTCAAATGATAAATCTGAGGATGGAGCAACATTAGAAGAACAACAATTATATCTAAATGAAATTGCTAATAAAGAAAATAACAAATTTATTTGAGATCGAATAGAAACAAGAACTTTTCAAATTAATAACAATAATAATCCAAAAATTCTAAAATTAATTGCTTATAATCAATATGCACGAATTGATAAATTAGTAATTAGTAAAGGTTACAATATTGGAGAAAATCCTAATATTGAAACACCAGTAAATAAACAAACAGTAATTAACAAAGAATTTGCTGAAAAAAATGATTTAAAAATCGGTGATGTTATTAGAGTCCAAGAAGACCGTTTTGGAAGCAACTTAAAAATAAGTAAAGATATGGATATCAATAATCCAAAATTTAATTCTTTTAATTGATTACAAATTGTTGGCTACGGCAATTCAGCTGATTTCATTACTCCTATTATTGATGAAACAACACCTTTACCAAATAAAAATAAAGAAGGAATTCTTTATATTAATCCAACTCAATTTGGATTAAGTCCATCACTAAGTATTGATAACAATACTTTATGATACTATAATAAAACAAAAGAAACTCTTACTATTGCTTCTAATAGAGATGTTGAAATTTATTATGTTGGTAAATGAACAACAAAAGAAAGAAATCTTGCAACAGTTTCACAGTTTCTTAAAGAACGTTACACCAATATTAATAACATTTCAGCAAAGCTAATTTATGGCTTAGGTGATAGTAATTATCGTTTTAATAATCGAACTTCAACTTTATCAAGTACTATTAGTTCTTTTATTACTTTATTAATTTGTCTATTATTAATTGTTCTATTAATTACTAGCATCACAATAATTTTAATTACTTATAAAAATATTGATAATTCAAAACCACAAATTGGAATTTTAAAATCATTAGGCTATTCTAATTGGAAAATTTTAATCACCGCGTTAACTTATCCAATGTTAGCATCATTGCTAGGAACTATTTTAGTATTTTTCCCTGCTTCAGGTCTACAAATTTTAGTAGTCAACACTTTTGCTAACTATTTTAATTTAAACTTTGGTAGATTTGTTATTGATGGTTTAGGTTATCTCTACTGTTTTCTTTTAACTTTTGTTTTTTTATCACTTATTGTTTGAATTATTAGCGCTTTAACAGTAATTAAAAATCCAATCACTTTAATTAATAATATTTCTACAACAAGAGATTCAAACTTTACTAGATTTGTTAAAAAAAGTAGTGCCCATAGATCATTCTTAACTCGTTTTAGATTAGCATTATTCACTTCATCAATTGGAAAAATGTCAGCAGCAGCACTAACAATGTTTTTAGGAACTGTTTTGATGTCAGCAGCTATTATTGGTCCTAAAATTATGAGTGATAATCAAAAAGTTACTTATAC
This sequence comes from Spiroplasma sp., assembly GCA_051653845.1. GTDB lineage: Bacteria > Bacillota_I > Bacilli_A > Mycoplasmatales > VBWQ01 > Spiroplasma_D. Next base: position 51,732 of record JBOFXA010000045.1, read on the forward strand.
TGGAATGAATTATAATTCTCTTACTGAATATGTAACTCCAACATATAACTCGCCTTATTCTTTTTATAAAACTTATAATCCTAATAATGAACCATGAGAATATAAAACAAAATATTATGATACAGAAAAGAAAGATTATTACACCTATCCTAATCGAAGTAACGAACAATATGGCCAAGACCTACTAGAAAATAATATTAATTCTGAAGCTTATGCTCCAATCGCTCCTGACCCAAATGCAGAATCATCTATTTTTGATTTGTCAATGAGTGGTTTAACTTATTTATATGGTAAAATGATGACTAAAAGTTTCTTAAATGGTCTAGAAAAAAGCAGTAGTAGTACAGAATTTCTTATTCCTACGATTGTTAATTTAGCTTGACCAGAAGTAAGCCCTATTTATAACATTGTTGATAAAGTAATACCAAGTAACTTATACAGTTTAAAAAATTACCAAATTCTTAGAACATTTTATAATAACTATCGTTCAACAATAATTATGGATTTAAATCCTCAAATTAGAAGCGATAGCAATCCAAATGAATTTAACAAAGAAAAATTTACTGAGTTTGTTAGCACAAAAAATGCTTGAAAAGCAGATGAATCCATGTTTAAAAAGGGACTTGAAAAATTTCAATTTGATAAAACAGACAAAAAATATCCTTGACATATTAAAGGAGAAGAAAGCTTTCTAAACAACCCTAGACCAAAAGCAAATACAAGTGGAAAAAATTTTAGAGATAAATGAATTAGAAAATCAATAATTTGATTCTATGCTATTTTTTATAATCGTATTGGACAAACAATTGCGCAAGGAACATATACAAAATCTCCCTATTTTATCAAGCAAAACATTGCCAAAGCTTTTGAAGACCCTAATAAACAATTCAATATTAGTTTTAATGTTCTTCCTTTTGATAAAAAAACTGATGAACTAGGTACTTATTTTGTTGGTGTACCAGAAAAAACATTCGCTACTAAACAATATCCAATTAAAATTTATGGTTTACAAGATGAAGAACAATTAGGTCACCCTTCATTTATGCAATTATATGATACTGCTAATAATAGCTTAAATTATACTTTAGAAAAATCTAACAAAGATGATAATTCTATTAACATTGTTATTAATCAAACAGTGGCAAAGCAGCTACGTTTAAAACCTAATCAAACCTTCTATATGGCAACAAATGGTAATATTATGAAAGCAAAAGAAAATGATAATTCAGATTATCAAGAAATTAATCTAAAAGATATTAATTTTAATAATATTAATAATGCTGACAATGCAAATACAGAAAATAATGCTAATCTTTTAAATCAAAAAGTTTCTTTTAATCAAATTCCTAGTACTGAAAAAGGTGCTTATGATAATCTGGGAATTAATGCAACACCAATGCTAAAAGAAGTTTCTAAAGGAAATGTTGTTATTGATCATGATAATAAACCCTGACATAAATTCAAAGTTGCAGGAATTTATAATGGTTATGGCCAACCAACAGCCTATATTTCTAAATTACATGCTGATCAACTACTACGCTTTGTTGACTATAAAGATGAAAACGGTGAAGAAAAATCAGGTTCATTAAAAATATTATATGAAATTTATAAGCGTGAATGACAAAATAAAGGAACAATTAAAGTTAAAGAAAAAGATGTTGACTTTAGTAGCCTACAAAATCTTTCTTATCAAGAATTTAAAAACCTTAAAGAAACTGATCCTTTAAAAGTTATTTTTAAAAATGAATTTCCAATTTTTAACTTCAAACTTTCTAATAGCAACAACCTAACAGATATGACTGAAACATTCTCAGTTTCTCAAAACTATGGTGATTTTAGTGCTCTTGCTATGAATGGTGGATTTGATACTAGCAGCAAAATAAGCTACCAAGGATATGGCCAAGGAACAGTCTCTAATCTTCTACCACTTTATGTTCATAAACAACTATTAAATCAAATTACTCAACTAGTTAATACAATTCTCCTATTCTTCATTATTTTTTCATTAACTATTTCCTTTTTCATTATTTTACTAACTAGCAATTTAGTAATTTATGAAAATAAAAAAATAATTGTTACAATGAAAACATTAGGGTATAGTGATGCAAAAATAACTAATATTGTTATTGGTATGTATTTACCTGTAATTGCAGCAATGTTTATTATTGGTTTTCCTATTAGTTTACTCATTGTTCAATATATTATTAACTTATTAGCATATAACACAACATGAGTCCTTCCCTTCTTCTTTACTTGATGGATTCCAATTGTTGTAGGATTAATTGTTCTTGGCATTTATGCAGTTACATTTATTATTGAATGATATACTTTAAAAAAAATTAAAATACTACAAGTAATAAATGAAACTAATTAGGAGTAAATATGAAAGAAAAAAAACAGCAAAAGACTGAGACAAAAAGCAATAATATTCTCAAGTCAAAAAAAGAAACAACTAAAAAAGAAAAAAAAATCAACAAAACAGAAACTGAAGTAGCTATCATTAAAAAACATGGTGAAGTTGATAAACCCTTCACAAAAGAACAAGAAATAAAACAAGAAATAAAACATAAAGCTTTTAAAGAACGTAAAAAAC
>JBOFXA010000046.1:0-1548 GCA_051653845.1 Spiroplasma sp.
TTTTTTTTCATTCAAAAATTATTCCTCCCTCTTTAATTAGTTAAATTATAATACTAATGTTGTTTAAACTAAAAACCTTCTTGCTCTTTTTTACTAGCTTCAATATTAATACAATGACGCTCATAACCAGAAACAACAATAAAGCTTGACCTTTATTAGCTCAAGCAATATAATCTCGCTCTGTTGCTGTTAAACCACCATAACTACGATACAATTCAGCAACATCTTTTAAATCTTGGGGAGCAAGATTTAAGATTAAAGAATATTGCGTATTATTAATCATTGCTGTCGTTTTCTTTTTAATATCTTCAGTTCCAGTAAAGTCATTTAAATTTTGAGTAGTAATAACAATTGAGCCATGATATTTACGAATTCGCTTTACCATTTGGAACATGAAATTTAAAGCAGCAGGATTATCTTTATCAATTGCTAAATGGGCTTCATCAACAATAATAACAATTTCATTATTATCTTTAAATCGATTATTTTTTACTTCTGCTTTAATAACAGCAAGAACTAAGTGTAATTGTGCCGCTGTTACTTTTGGTTCATCTTGATCAAATAAAGTTAATACATCATAAACAACTAATTGATTATTAAAAGTTAAGGTTGTATGACCATTTCATAATTTTTCATATTTACCATCATTTAAAAAGTCGGTTGCAATAATATCAACAAACTCTGTTGCTAAAGCATTAACATTATTTTTAGCCTCAGTAACTAGAAGATGATAAAAATCGCTCATAGTTGGAAATTGCTGATTTTTTAATTGGATCATATTAGCATTATTAGTAATTTCTCACTGTTGATACAACATTTTTAAATACTTAATTAATAAATTGAATTCACGATCATTAAAATCAGGATATAAAGTTTTAAATCATTGTGTTAACAATCTTAAATGACTGCTAACAGGAGCAGCATTTTGTTCATCCATTAACTCTTCAATACTATTATTATTTGCTTGATTAAATTCTGATAGTTCTTTAAAGTTGTTGTCTAAAACTTGTAACGGATTAATCTTTCCTTTTGAAGCATCACCAGTATCAATTCATTGGCCATGATAGTAAGTAGCTAAATTCTGATATTCTCTTTCTGGATCAATCACAATCACATTGCGACCCATATTTAAGTGAAAAGCAATCATTTTTTTCGTGGTAAATGACTTACCTGAACCACTAGTGCCAATAATAATTTGATTGTGATTTTTTCTTTTATGATCTAATTTAAACGGGTCAAATAGGATTGTATCACCAAGATTATTGTGGCCAAGATACATTCCTTCTCATCATTTAAACCACCCGTCATAAAGGGGAAAGCAGCAGCAATCGTAGCACATGGTATTTCTCGCCCAATTTGCATCATTAATGGATCATAATTTTTTGGTAAGAAAGCATTAAATGCTTCTAATTGGCGATATTGTAAAGGATTAATTTTCATATCTAATTCTTGTAAAGATTTCTTTAATCTTACTTGCATTTGCTTTAATACTTTAAAATCAGTACCATAACTTAAAAATAAAATATTAACATTCTTGATAACTTCATT
>JBOFXA010000047.1:0-12127 GCA_051653845.1 Spiroplasma sp.
TTTTGCTTCAGAATTTTAATTTCATACTATATCTTACCCTTTCTTTCTTCAAATTTAATTATATACATTAATAATTATATACAAAGTTTTTAATTCTGGATAGAATGTTAGAAAAATAGTAATTAAATATTAAAATTAATTGTTTATTTATTAATATTATGGTAAAGCTAATTTTAACCATTTTCTTTAGAGTATTAGTTAAAGTAGTTTGTGATAAAATAATTAAGAATTATAAATAAATAATTTTTAGTATTATGAAAGGATATTATGAAACAAAAAAATAATATTTATAATGAATCTTCAATTCAAATTTTAGAAGGTTTAGAAGCTGTTAGAAAACGTCCTGGAATGTATATTGGTTCAACTGATAATCATGGTTTACATCATTTAGCTTGAGAAATTGTTGATAATGCAATTGATGAAGCTCTTGCAGGATTTTGTTCTAATATTATTGTTACAATTAATAAAAATCGTTCAGTTACAATTGAAGATGATGGAAGAGGAATTCCAACTGGTAAACATAAATTAGGTAAGTCTACTCCTGAAGTTATTTTTACTACTTTACATGCTGGTGGGAAATTTGATGGTAGTAGTTACAAAACTTCTGGTGGTCTTCATGGTGTTGGTGCTTCGGTTGTTAATGCTTTAAGTAAGTATTTAGAAGTTACAATTTATCGTGACAAAAAAATTAGTGAAATTCAATTTAGTAATGGTGGTAAGGTAAGTAAAGACTTAGTAAACAAAGGTTCAACAAAAAAAACTGGAACAATAGTAACTTTTTTACCTGATTTTGAAAAGATTTTTTATAATTGTGATTGAAATTATCATTTGTTTGAACAACATTTAAGAGAAAGTGCTTTTTTAATTAGTAATTTAACAATTAAATTAATTGATAAAAGAACAAGTAATGAAGCAATATTTCATTATGATAATGGTTTAACTGCTTTTATTGAATATTTAAATAAAAAAAAGAAAAAATTGTCCCCAATTGTTAGTTTAAAAGGGAATCAAAATCAAATTGATGTTGATATTGTTTTGCAATATTGTGAAGACTATAATGATACAATTATTGGTTTTGCTAATAATGTCAAAACTAGTGATGGTGGTAGTCATTTGGTTGGATTTAAAAGTGGTCTAACTAAAGCAATTAATGAATATGCTAGAAAGCAAGAATTATTAAAAGCTAAAGATAAAAATCTTGAAGGTAATGATTTAAGAGAAGGATTAATAGCAATTATTTCTTTAAGAGTTGCTGAAAATTTAATTCAATATGAAGGTCAAACAAAATCTAAATTAGGTACACCAGAAGCAAGAATTGTAGTAGAAACTATTGTTAATGAACGCTTATCTTTTTGATTACACGAACAAGCTGATATTGCTGAAAAGATTATTGCTAAAGCAATAAAAGCTAGGGATATTAGAGCTGCTTTAAGAAAAACTAAAGAAAATTTGCGTAATAAAACAAAAGAAGCACAAAGAATTTTAATTACTAAATTAACCCCTCCTCAAAAGCATAATCCTAAGAAGAATGAATTATTTTTAGTTGAGGGAGATTCAGCTGGAGGAAGTGCCAAAACTGCAAGAAATCGTCAATTTCAAGCTATTCTATCTTTAAAAGGGAAAGTTATTAATGCTTTAAAAAGCAATGTTGAATCTTTATTTAATAATGATGAAATTAATATGATTATAGCAGCAATTGGTGCTGGAGTTGGCAAGGAATTTAATTTAGAAAATGTTAACTATAATAAAGTTATCATCATGACTGATGCTGATAGTGATGGAGCACATATTCAACTTTTACTATTAACATTTTTCTATCGTTTTATGCGTGATTTAATTACTTCTGGTATCCTTTATTTGGCTTTGCCACCATTATTTAAAGTTACTTGTAAAAATATTAATAATGAACATGAATATTTTTGAACTGAGAATGATTTAAAAATTTGTTTAGAAAATCTTAAAAATCATAAATATACTATTCAACGCTATAAAGGATTAGGAGAAATGAATTCTGATCAATTATGAGAAACAACTATGGATCCAGAAACAAGAAAATTAATTAAAGTTCAAATTGAAGATGCTTTAATAGCTGAAGAACAGTTTAAAGTTTTAATGGGTGATAATGTTGAGTTGAGAAAAGTTTGAATTGAAAAAAATATTTCTTTTGAAGCAGAGGATGTTAACTAAAAAGGGAGAAAAAAATGAGTTTTACTAAAAAAGATTTAATTAATTATAATCATGACAATGATGAACAATTTTTGGTTTATTCGATTTCTTATTTATTAGGAAACCTTTTTAGTCGTTATTCTAAGTATATTATTTTAGATCGTGCTCTACCTGATGTAAGAGATGGTTTAAAGCCAGTACAAAGAAGAATTCTTTATGCTATGCATGATTTAGATTTAACTTTTGAAAAGCCTTATAAAAAATCAGCTCGAATTGTTGGTGAAGTAATTGGGAAGTATCACCCTCATGGTGATATGCCTGTTTATGGAGCAGTAGTAAGAATGGCTCAACCATGAAAATCATATTTACCTTTAGTTGATATGCAAGGAAATAAAGGTTCAATTGATGGTGATAGTCCTGCTGCTATGCGTTATACAGAGTTGAGATTAAGTTCTATTGCTCATCTATTATTGCAAGATTTAAAAAAAGATGTTGTTGAGTTTATTCCTAATTTTGATGCTTCTGAAAAAGAACCTGTTGTTCTACCATCATATTTTCCTAATTTATTAGTTAATGGGGCAACTGGGATTGCTGTTGGGATGGCTACTAATATTCCTCCTCATAACTTACATGAAGTTATTGATGCAGTAATTTATCGTATTAGTCATCCTGAATCAACTTTATCTGATATTATGAAAAATGGATTTAAAGGACCAGATTTTCCTACTGGAGGAATTATTCAGGGAATTTCAGGAATTGAATCAGCATATAATTCTGGTAAGGGTAGAATTGTTATTCGTTCAAAAACTGCTATTGAAGTAAAAGAAAAAGCAAGAAAAGAACAGCGTATTGTCATTAGTGAAATTCCTTATGAAGTATTAAAGCAGGATTTAGTTAAAAAGATTGATGATGTTCGTGTTTTAAATAAAATTCATGGTATTAAAGAGGTAAGAGATGAAACTGATCGTCAAGGATTAAGAATTGTTGTTGATTTAACTAGTGATGGAAATGCTGATGAGATTTTAAATTATTTATTTAAAAATACGAATTTACAAGTATATTACAATTTAAATCTAGTTGCAATTGCTAATAATAAGCCACAAATCCTGTCACTAATAAAATTATTAGATTTTTATATTACTCATCAAGTTGAAGTAATAACAAGAAAAAGTAAATATGATTTAAAACAACTACTTCAAAGATTAGAAATTATTGAAGGCTTAATCATTGCTTTAAATAATATTGATAAAGTAGTGAAGTTAATTAGAAGTTCAAAAAATAAACTTGATGCTCAAACTAATTTAATTATAAACTTTAAACTAACAGCTAAGCAGGCTGAAGCAATTGTTAGTTTACGTTTGTATCGCTTAAGTGCTTCTGATGTTAGTGCTTTAGAAAATGAAAAAGAAGTAATTAAAAAAGAAATAATTAAATTAAAAAAAATTCTTAGCGATAGAAATACTTTAAATCAACTTCTTATTGAGCATTTTAAGAAAGTAAAAGTAAATTATCCTAGTGTTAGAAAATCATTAATTAGTGGTGAAATAGCAGAAATTGTTATTGATGAAAAGGCAACTTTAAAGCAATCAGAATTATTTGTTACTATTAGTTATGATGGTTGAATTAAAACAATTAATTGTAAGTCTTTAGTTCAAGGTAGCTCAGACTATCAAGAGTTTGGTAGAAAACCTACTGATATTATTATTGGTCAAGGAATTATTAATAATCTAGATAATTTATTACTAATAACTAATAGAGGAAATTATATTATTATTCCTGGATATAAATTAGAAGAAAATAAATGAAAAAATATTGGAACTCATATCAATACCTTAGTTAAATTAGAATCATCAGAAAAAATTATTACTAGTGCTATTGTTAATGATTTTGAACAAGAGGCTATTTATTTGGTTTTAGTTTCACAATTAGGTTTGATTAAAAGAGTAATGTTAAGAGATTTAGCTTCAACAAGAATTAATAGAACAATTAGATGTATGTCTTTATCTTCAAATGATCAATTAATTAATGCTAGTTTTACTAATGATAAGCAATGAATTGTTTTGAGTACTAAAGATGGTTTTACTTTAAAATATTTAGAAAGTAATGTTAATGTTTTAGGGCTAGGTGCTAAAGGAATTAAATCAGCAAAATTAAGTTTTGAAGATAAAATTATTGGTGCAGCAACAGGAAATAGTAGTGATATTTATGCTGTTGCAACATCATCAGGTAATTTAAAGCGAATTAATTTTAGTAGTCTTGAACAAACAGCAAGAACAACAAAAGGTCAAAAAATTTTAAATTTAACAAAGAAAAAAGGTGTTACTTTAGTTGCTGGTTTTAAAGCTAATGATGATAGCAAAATTAATTTACTAACTGAAAAAGAAAAATGACAGTTACTGTCTGTAACTAAAATTCCTGTTACTAGAGCAAATGAAGGAGTAGGTAAAGCAGTTGTTGATAGCATTGTTAGTGCTAGTAAGATTTACTTATGAGATTTAAGAAATAAGAACAAAACTGAATCAGCAACACTTAGTTTAGATCAAACTCAAGAGTATCAAATTGATGTGTCAAATGATAGTACAAAATTTTTGAAAATTAATCGTAAGTAAACTTAAGATAAGAAAATCATGATTTTCTTATCTTTTGTGATACGATTTTAATTAAAGATTATTAAGGAGACATTTAAATGAAAATTAAGGGACATAGTTTTTATCAACATTCAATTTTTTCTGCGTTGATGGCAGCAGATCTTTATGGTTCAGTTACTTTTGAAGAATTATTAAAGCATGGAAATTTTGGTTTGGGAACTTTTCATGCTGTAGATGGAGAGTTAATTGTTTTAGAAAATAAAGCCTATCAAGTACTAGCAAATGGTGAAGTTAAAATTGTAAGCAAAGAAATGACTAGTCCTTTTGTAACACTAACTAATTTTGTTAGTGATTTAAAGTTGACTTTTAGTGATATTTCTTTTCAAGGATTAAAAGAGAAATTAGTAGCAAAATTTCCTTCTTTAAATATTTTTTATGCAATTAAAATAACAGGTATTTTTGCAGAAATTAGTATGAGAACTTTAACTAAACAAAAAGAGCCTTTTATTTCTTTAAAAGAAGTTGCTAAGCAGCAAGAAGAATTAGTACTAAAAAATACTACTGGAGATTTAGTTGTTTTTTGGGCACCAAGTTTTGCTAACAATATTTTAGTGCAAGGGTTTCATGCTCATTTTCTCACTACTGATCGTAAATCTGGTGGTCATGTTTTTGATTTTCAAGCTAAGGATATTAGGGTTGATATTTGTTATTTAACGAATATGGATTTACATTTACCTCAAACAGAAAGTTATTTGAATCATCAATTAAATAGTACTAGCTTACAAGCAGATATTAAAAAAGTTGAATCACAAAGAAAAAGTAGCAGTTAATTATTGCTACTTTTATTATATTATTTAAGCTTGATTAGAAAATAGTATTAGGTAGTAGTGAACCAATAGCTAACATTGCTAAACAAAATATTGTCACACCAATAATATATGGTCAAATTGCTTTATAGTAACTTGTTAGAGGTACTTTAGCAATTGCTAAACCTGCCATCATAATTCCTGCACTTGGAGCAAATAAATTAATTCAACCACTGGCCATAGAAAAAGCTGTAATCATTCCTGTTTTTAACCCAATTGATGCAACTAGTTGGGAAATAATTGGAAAGGCTGCGTTAGCTAGACCTGAAGTTGAAGGAATAAAAAAAGCTAAAATAAGGAACATAAAGAAACCAATTATTACTAGAGTAGTTTTTGGCATTCCTGAAATTGTGCCACTTAATCCATTAAGAACAACATTTTGCATTCCAGATTCTTTTAAAGCCCATCCAATCCCAGATGCAACAGCAATAACTATTGCAACTCCAAGTAATTCTGATGAACCATCAACGAAATCTTTCACATAATTTTCTTCCCCTTTTCAATCAATTAAGGCAATAATTATTGAAGCAAAGAAGAATAAAAATGCTAGAGTGATAATTGATCAATTACCAAAAGCAGGGATAGTTCCAGTAATATAAGGAAAATGTGTTCTTAATCATTCATTAAATTGTTTAAAGACTCCTTCTTGATTACCAAAAATTAATTTGTCTCAAGGAATAATACATATAATCATGACTAAGAATGTTATTCCAAATAAAGCTAAAATAATTTTTCTTTTTTTAGTAAATTCTGGTAGTGTTTCAGAATTTAAAAATTCATCATGATGCTCAGTTTGTAAGTGATAGACCACTGATTTTTTTGGATTACGCTTTACTCTTAACGCATATCATGTAACAAAACTAATTGTTAGAGCAGTTCCAATAATTCAACAAACTAATCTTCAAATAAGACCATCACCAGTATTAACGCCACTAACAGCACTAGCTGTAGCAATAGCAAAAGGATTCAAAGTTGAAAACATTACTCCAACTCCTGCACCTAATAAAATTACTAAAACTCCTGTTACAACATCAAATCCAGCAGCTAATAAAGCAGGAATAATTACTAGATAATAGGGTATTGTTTCTTCACACATTCCTTCAACAGTTCCTCCAATTGAAAGAATAATCATAATAGTAGGAATAATTCAAATTTCTTTGCCATCTAGTTTTTTAACTAAGCGACCAATTCCTGCATCTAATGCTTTTGATTTCATTACAACTCCAAGATAGCCCCCAACTACTAAAACAAAAATAATTACTTCAGCATTACTAGCAAATCCTTGAATTGGAGCATTAAATAGATCAAGAAAACCTAATGGCCCACCATGAATAGAACTGTCACTATCAGTTCATTTTTGGGTGGTACCAGGAATTCAAGAGATTAAAATTATCAAGAGAATTAATGCAAATAAAATTGTTGTTGCTGTTGGCATTTTAAATGGAAATAATTTAAATTTTTTTTCTTTTTTAGTGCTAAAACCCATTTATCTTCTCCTTTTCTAATTAATATATTTTGAATGTTAAGTTTTACTTTATAAGTAAATATAATACACTATGTTTTAGCAATTTAAAGTTTTATTAGCAAAAAAGTAGAATATTTTAAAATATTCGTATTTTTCTATTAAAATTAAAGTTATACTTTTTTATTTTTTCTTAAATTTAGGAAGGAGAAATTTTATGTTTGAAAAAGTTAAATGAAAAAATTTTAAAAAAATAAAGACTAAATCTTCTGAAAAATTATCTTTATCAGAAATTGTATGATTTGGTTTTAATTATACAGTTAGTGTTAGTTTTACTGCTGTTTTTGCTGCTTTATTGTATAGTCAAGTTGGTTCTAATTTGGGAACTCATATGATTTGAATTTTTTTAATTGAAGGCTTAATAGCAGGTACTTGTGCGTGAGCATTTGCTAGATTATCTCGAGTTCATCCAAGTAGTAATGGTGCTGCTTATATTTACACCCGAAGTACTTATGGACGTTTTTGGGGTTGACTTATTGCTTTTGTTCAATATTCAACATTGCCAGTAATTATTACTGCTCAAATTATTTCAATGATTAGAATTAATTTTAATAATCCTAACTTAGAATTTTTATATGCTAATTGGGGGGTATGGACTAATTTTGGATTAGATTTAATAGGAATTTTGCTTTATGTTTTAATTTCAGGAATTTTATTTTTGGGTATGAAAGCTTGCAAAATATTTATTAATATTTCTGGCTATATCAAATGAGTTACAACCCTTTTATTAGTTATAGCAGTCATTACTTTATTTATTATGTCAGGAACGAGTAATTATAAAACTATTATTGCTAATCAAAAATTAACTGCTAGTTCTTTTTCAGAAGCTTTTACTGCTTGTTTTTTCTTTTTTTTAGGATTTGAAACTTACTCAACAATTGGTAAGAATGTTCAGAATCCACAAAAAAATATTAGTCGTTCAATTATTATTGTTATGAGTATGGCAACTTTATTTTATGTTTTAGTTACTATTTTAATGATTGGTGCTATTTCAGGACATTTTACTGATAATCCTAATTTACAAATTTTTGATATTTTAGGTAAGAAACTTAATGCTGAATGATTAGGTATTATTGGGGTTTTAATTATGGTAATTTGTACTATTTCATTAAAAGCAAATTCGCAAATGCAAAATGCTTTATATGGAGGAACTATTTTAGAACCTTTAGCTTTAGAAGGATATATTGCTCCAAAATATAAGGAGTTAAGTAAGGATAAGATTCCTTATCGTGCAGCACGATTAAATTTGATTATTTCGTTAATTTTTGCTTTTGTTTGATTAGTTATTCCTGATTTAATACAAGCTATCAGTGATGGTGCTAAGGGTCTAACAAAGCCAAGTACAGTTATTAATTTTGATAAGGTTACTAGTGAAGTATCATTAATTATGATTATTATCTACATTTGTGTTATTACTATTGCTTTAAAATTATCATGAGAAAAAAAGTTACGTCATAATAAATTTGAATTTTTTATTTGAAGTATTGCTTTAATCTTTTTAGTTTGACAATTTGTTATGTGATTTGTTAATTTAGGTTTTAGTTTTAAGTTAGCTGTTATTGATATGAAGTCAGTAGATGCAGCTAAGAATTCTGCAGGAGTTATTAATCTAGTTTCTAATATTGTTCAATTAATTTATTTGATTCTTGTTTTTCTTTTTGCAATTTGTTGATATTGTTTATACTATCAACCAAAATTAAGAGTTAGATTAATTAATAAAACTCAAGAAAAATATGATCAAGAATTTTTACTTCAAGATGATTGACCTTTTGTTGCTAAGAATTTAGAAAATGAAATTGAAAATTATTTAAAACGTAATGCTTTAATTAATGATGATGAGAATAATAAAAATTATAAATTTGCACAAAAAGTACAAAAAGAATTACTTTCTTCTGAAGGAGAATGAAAAGAAGACAAAGGTTAATTTTTGAATAATAAGTATAATTTAAGAAAAATTTTTAAAAAACATTATAATTGTAAGTATAAAAATTTATGGAGGTTTTTATTATGCAAAATATGAAACAAAAACTTAGGGCTTTAACTGTATTTACTTTTGTAACTGGTGCTGGAGTTAGCACAGTTGCATGTCAAAATGAAGTTGATACTTCAATGAATAGTAAAGTTTTGACTGATTTGGGACTTTATAGTTCTGATGGTAAATCTCAGATTGAAGTAAAATTAAATGTTCAGGGTGATGAAGTTACTTGAAATGCTGATAAATTTGTTAATTTAAAAGCAAGCAAGTTACTAAATGCTGAAAATAAAGCGTTAAGTAAAGAATCTTTCAATTTCTTAACAGATGTTTTAAAATTAGAAGCTAAAGGAGATGGAGATTGAGATACTAAGACTTTTGAAAAAGCTAAAGCTGATGCTATTTCATTAACTGCTGTTTCAATTGATCCAACTTTAAAAGCTATTAGTGATGACTATGCTGTTTCTAAAGGAACTGTAAAAGTTCAATGAAAAGAAAAAGATAATATTGGTAGTCAATATTCTATTAATTTAAAAGCTGATGAAGCAAAAGGGCTAATCAAAAGTAATTTACCAGGATCAGGAGATTTAACGTTACTAGATTTTGATATGACAAAAGGTGTATTAGCAAAATTTGCTATTGGCAAAGATAAATCTGGTATTTCAGAAAAGGCTGACATTACAAGTAATTTAAAAGTTGAGGCAGGAAAAGGTAAGGAAGTAGCTAATATTGCTAAGAAAATTGGTCAATCATTAAAAGTAACAGTTACAAAAGTAACTGCTAAGGAAGATAAATTTGCTGCTGGTGATTCTTTAACAGTTAAGATTACTTTAGGTTCTGTACAATTTAGTACTGAATATCAATTAATATTAGCCTAAAATTTTTAGTTGTAATAATTTTTTAATAATTAAAAAAGTACTAAAAAGACAAGTTTAAAAATTCTTTAAAAATTGTAATTGTAAGTGCAACACTTAAAACGATTTAAAGCGCTATACAATTAGCTGTGTCTCTAAATGTTTGGCTTAGATTCACTCTGTCATCAAATTTCTCATTTAATGAGAAATTGCACTATATCAATTTTGAATTGGCATCGTTCATTTCTTAGCCATGTTTTGAAATGCCAGATAAAAAATCTTAAAAACTGATGAGTCATTAGGAAAAATCTTTTTATTACTTAATGACTTTTCTTAATTGGCTATTAACTGATTCTATAGCATTAGTTGTGTAAATAATTTTGCTGAATTTTTTTCTGAATTCTTGAGAATATTTAAGAAAAATTATTAAATTATTTCAATTGTTTTTTCATGATTTAGCAATTTGAGGATATTTTTGATTTCATTGTTCAGCAAAATTATTTAAAGCAGTTAATGCCATTACTTCATTAGTTTCTGTATAAATTATTTTTAAATCATTAGTTACAAGTTTTCTATCTTTAATATGGAACAAATTTTAAACTATTAGGAATTTGACGGACAATACATAATTGGTGTTGTGTTTTAGGAAAAACTGTTTGAATTGCTTCAGACATTCCAACTAAATTATCACTGCAAGCAACTAAAATATTTTGTAGTCCACGATTTTTCATTTCTGTTAGATTACTTAATCAAAATTTTGCTCCTTCATTTTTGCTAATTCATATTCCTAGAACATCATTAGTAATTTGACTAATTAAAGTTTCTGAGATTTCAGTGTCATGATTAAGTTTTTGTAACTGTAATTTAATATTAGAAACTGTCATTCCCTAACATATAAAGAAATTACTTTTTAATCAAAATTATCAAATCTTCTTTGTCTTTTAGGAATAATTATAGGTTCAAAACTACTATTACGGTCTCTTGGCACATTAATTTCAAATGAACCATTTTCAGTAGTAATAGTTTTTTTTTGTGAGTTACCATTTCTTTTATTAATGTACTATGAGTTAAACCATTAAAATTTTCATTTGTTCTTTTTTCTTATATTGCATAAGAATGATAAATAGATAATTTAATATTAAGTTGTTTAGTTAATTTATTTACTAAATTGAACTCTGAACTATTATCTTTTTACTTAAAAGATTTAATTTCTATATTATTTTTATTGATTAATTCTAGTAATTTATCATTTATATGATTCATATGCTTTGTTGATTTGCTAATATAAGATTAATTTCATAGTGTTTGATTTCTTATCTTAATTTTACCTGGTTGATAAGCAATAGAAATAGTATTATTTTATGATAAATCTTTAAAATTTCATTGTTTTTGATGAAATTTTTTAGTTTCAACAATTTTTTAGCACTTATATTTAATAACGTTAAAATTAATTTAATTGTAAGCAGTTTTAACACTAGGAACTAGAATTCCTTGCTTATTAACAGTAACTATCCAAACTTCAACACCAAAGTATTTAGTATCAAAGTGATTATAAAAATATTCTAAGAATTCTTTATATTTATTAGTAGCAAAGTTATGTTTGGCTAAATTGATAATTTTGCTATGAAAAATAGCATCGTTTGCTTGATATGTTTCTTGTAATTTATTTTCTTCAAGATTTCTTGATATTATACTTTTATTTCTTTTAAGAATTTTAGCTATTTGAACAATAGATTTATTTTCTTGGTTTAATAAATAATCAATTAAATGTCATTCTTTTTGTTGTAAAGGACATCCTTTCTAGTTTTTATTGACTTAAGGGTGTCTGTTTTTATTTATGAAATAAAAAAAACAACGATAGATGAATTTTCTCATCAATTATTGCACTTATAATTATAATTAATTGGTAAAAATGTTAAGAGTTCAAAAAATATTAGTCGTTTAATATTAGGAAAATTTTTAAAAAAGCATTTTTTGTTATATAATAAAATTATAAAAATTATAAGGAGTTTTTTTATGAAAAATATGAAGAAAATACTTGGTGCTTTAACTGCATTGAGTTTTGTAACTGTTGCTGGAGTTAGCACAGTTGCATGTAATAACTTTAATACTAAAAATAAAGATAATTCTTCAATGGATAATAAAATTTTATTTGACTT
>JBOFXA010000048.1:0-4787 GCA_051653845.1 Spiroplasma sp.
CATGTGGTGGCCACTCAACAATATTATAATATTGTTGAGTTTTTTTATTTTTATTGTCTCTGTATAATAATTTTATTTTATGTTAATATTGATTTAATATTTTGTCAGTTAGAGTTTTTATGAGAGGATTAATAAAAAATGAATAATAATTCAATTAAATATTTCCAAGATAATTTGGATGATAATACAATTTATATTTTTATTGATGAATCAGGTGGATTGCATAGTAAAAATATTAGGTTAATAGAAAAAGATATAAAAGAAAAGGGTTATGTAGAAAACAACAATAAAAGTTATACATTAACATCGCTTGTAATTTATTCACTTAGACAATATGAATTTTTAAGAAAAGAAATGGTACAAATAAAAAAAGAGTTTTTTCCAAATAAAGATATTGAAAATTTAGTATTACATAGAACAGATTTAAAAAATACAGATTTTTTAAGCCAAAACAATTTGAGTCATGAATCTGCATATTTTTTGGAACAAAAAATTAATAGTTTAATTATTAAACATAAATTAAAAACTTTTTCTGTATCTTTTAATAAAGAAATTTTTTTTAATAATCCAAATAATAAAAATCAATTAAATAATTTTTTAAATATAAATAAAAATATCAAAAATATTATTTTGTTGAAATTGTTAAAAACAATTCAAAGAAGTATAAAAAAGAAGAATTTAAATCAAAGAATAATTTTAATTATGGAAACAAAAAATAAGAAAGAAGATAAAGAAACAGTTGAATTTGTTAATAATTTAATTAAAGAAAAAAAATTATGAATTTTTAAAAAGATTTTAATAACAAAAAAAGTTAATAAAAATATGAAACCAATTTTAGGAAATGAGTTAGTTGATTTTGTTTGTTATTCTTATTTCTTATGATCCAGTATTTCTTTATATCATAATTCTAAATTTTTATTGCATAATTATCCGAATCATTATAAAAATAGTTTATCTTTGATTACTAATTTATCAAAAGAACCTGAAATTATCCAACAAATAAAAAATCAAAAAAAGTTAGAAAAAATTAATCAATTAAAAGGGGATAAAATAAATAAAGTAAATATATTCTATTAAGTACAATAATTAATAAAAATAGCTACGTTAAATTTAACGTAGCTAACATAATTTTTTTCATTTTCATTATTCAATTTCTTCTCTTTTATTCATTTTAAAATCTAACTCCAAGTTTTATTATTTTTTTATATAATTTCTGATTATTTTTCTCACTTCATATATTATATTTAGCATTAAAAGATTGAAGTAACTGATATGAAAAACCAAATTCAACTAATTTTTTAAGACATTTAAAATAGTCTTCTTTTAAGGGTAACACAACTTCTATAACCTTTTGTTTTCATGGTATTTTATATTGAATTCCAGAATAAATATCGTTTAGTTCAGGAACTATAAAAGTATCAATCCCACCAACTATACCACGCATATTCGGATTATATTCGAATATTTTAATATGTAAAACTAAATGTTCTAATAAATTACAATATACAAGCCTATCAGCTTTTTGATAAGCAAAGGGTTTTAGTTTAGCATATTCTGGAGTAGAAAGTAAAATGGCTTTATCTTCATCAATATGATGTATATATAATCCATCATTTCCTCTTCCTATTCCTTTTGTTTTTGTTTTACATGTTTCATCTGTAAAATAATCTTTTGTTACATTACCATATTTATTTTTAAGATAATTACAAACTTCTTCATAATTCATCTCTAGCATTTGTTCAATTTCTGTCATTTTCTTTCTCCTATTTGTGATTTTACTAACAAATCATCAATAATAATAACAACACTAATATTAATTTTAGCATTATTATTAAAATTTAATTATTCAACATTTTTAATATTAATATTTTTTGATAATTTTAAAGATAGTTCATCTTTAATTTTTCAACTAAAATTATAATTATATTTGGATTTTTTCGTAAGGTTTTATTTAACTAATAATCAACTGCATAACCTTTTCTTCTTCTAAAGTAAACTTACTATTCATTCTAGCTAGTTGATTAGCATAATACACAATTAAGTTCTGAAATTAATTTTTTTCATTTGACTAATAATTTTACTATTATCCATTCATTACATTGCTCATAATTTTATTTTTAAACTAATTAAATTTTATCATTAATAAATAAAAATATGACATAATATAATTTTAAAACATATAAAAATTGGTACTTGAGATTTTCTCCAGCCCATACTATAAATGAAGTATTTTAAAAAGTGAAATTTTGACATTTAAAATAACAAAATTTTACTTTTTTTATAAAAAATATATCAATATAAGAGCAAAGAAATATAATTACTGAAATCATAAATACTATATAATTTAATTATATTAATTTTAAGGCAGGTAAATATGGAAGAAAATAATATTAAAATGTGATTTTATTTGTAAGGAGTATTAATGAATCTTAATTGAAGTTTAAATTTAAAAAATTTTCAATTTACTAATGAAGTTGAACATAAATTAGAACAGTACTATCAATTGATTATTGAATATAATCAGAAATTTAACTTAACAACAATAACAAAAAAAGATGAAGTATACTATAAACATTTTTATGATGCTTTATTGATTAGTAATGAAATAGTTTTAAATGATCAAAATATTTGTGATGTTGGTTCAGGTTTAGGAGTACCAGGAATTGTTTTAAAGATTTGTTTTCCCAATTTACAATTAACAATTATTGAATCTAATAGTAAGAAATGTCAGTTTTTAAAAGTAGTTGTTGAACAATTACATTTAGAAAATGTTTATATTATTAATCAAAGAGTAGAAGAATTTGCTCATCAATATCGTGAAGTTTTTGATGTTGTTGTTGCACGAGCAGTTGCTTCATTAAATATTCTTAATGAACTTTGTTTGCCATTAGTTAAGATTTCAGGATATTTTGTTGCTTATAAAGGTTTAAATGTTAGTGAAGAATTAATAGTAGTTAAAAATAGCTTAGCAGTTCTTGGTGCAAATTTAGTTAAACAAGCTACTTATCAATTACCAAAAGATTATGGAACAAGAAATTTGCTAATTTTTAAGAAAAATAAACTAACATCATTAAAATATCCTCGTGAATATAAACAAATTAAAAATAAACCGTTATAAATTTTAATAAATTAAAATTATAGATATATTATAGATATAATAAAAATAAGGTGAGAATATGGGTAAGATAATTGCCATAGCAAATCAAAAAGGTGGAGTTGGAAAAACAACAACTGCTACTAATTTAGCAGCAGGCTTGGGTTTAGAAGATAAAAAAGTTTTATTAGTTGACTTAGATGCTCAAGGTAGTGCTACACTTTCAATGGGTTTTAGTTTTAATGCTATTAAAAAAGATATTTATGATGTTATTGTTAGTGATATCAGTATTAAAGATGTTATTAAATCTAATGTTAGTAAAGGTGTTGATTTAGTACCAGCAAGTATTTCTTTAGCAGGTGCAGAGTTATTTCTTTTAGAACATTCAAAAACAAAGAAAAATGTCTTGCTAGAAAAGCTTACAGAAGTTAGAGATTATTATGATTATATTATTATTGATTGTCCACCAAGTTTAGGTTTGATTAATCGTAATGCTCTTGCAGCTTCTGATTCTGTTATTATTCCTTTACAAGCTGAGTTTTATGCTTTGAGTGGTTTAATACAGTTATTATCAACAATTCGTTTAGTACAACAATTATTCAATCCATCATTACAAATTGAAGGAATTTTGTTGACTATGGTCAACGTTCATACTAACTCTTCAGTAGAAGTAATTACAGAAATTAAAAAAAATTTCAAAGAAAGGGTTTATAAAAATTATATTCCAAGAAATATTACTTTAAGCGAAGCGCCATCTCATGGCAAAAATATTTTTGATTATCGTCCAAATTGTAAGGGTGCTATAGCTTATCGTGATTTAGTTAGTGAGGTGTTAAGTAATGGCTAAGGAAAAAAAGAATCGTATTGGTAAGGGGTTAGAAACAATTTTTGGGGATGGAATTAGTGATTTAATCACTAACATTGAAAACTCACCAGAAGTTCAAGAAAGTTTAGCTCAAGAAATTTCACTTGAGAAAATTATTTCCAATCCCTACCAACCAAGAAAACATTTTAGTAGTCAAGAATTAGAAGAATTAAGTCAGTCAATTAAACTTCATGGTTTAATTCAACCAATTATTGTTAGCAAAATTAGTGATAGCAATTTCTATCAGTTAATTGCTGGAGAAAGAAGAAAAAAAGCTTCAGAAATGATAGGTTTAAAAACTATTAAAGCAGTAACTATTGAAGCAACTGATCAACAACTAATGGAATTTTCTTTAATTGAAAATATTCAAAGAGTAGATTTAAATGCTTTTGAAGAAGCTCAAGCATATAAAACATTAATTGATAAAATGAAATGAACTCATGAAGAATTAGCTAAGAAAATTAATAAATCTCGTCCTCATATCACTAACACTTTAAGAATTTTAGACTTACCAATTGAAGTTTTAAAAATGGTTAAGGACAATAAATTAACTATGGGTCATGTTAAGCCATTATTGCAACTAAATCCTAATAATGATTTAATAATTATGCTTGCTCAGCGTACTTATAAAGAAAAATGATCAGTTCGTAAAGTTGAAGATATGGTAAAGATACAAGGATTACTTTCAACAAAGAAAACTTTTAGAAATAGTGATATTTATTTAGTTGACTTAGAAAATAGTTTGAGTAAGAAATTAGGAACAAAAGTTCAAATTAAAAATAAAAAATTAATTATCAATTACAGTACTATTGAAGATTTGAATCATTT
>JBOFXA010000049.1:0-8724 GCA_051653845.1 Spiroplasma sp.
AGTTGCTTGCAGTGATAATTTAGTTGGAATGTCTGAAGCAATTCAAACAGTTTTTCCTAAAACACAACACCAATTATGTATTGTCCATCAAATTCCTAATAGTTTAAAATTTGTTCCATATTAAAGATAGAAAACTTGTAGCTAATGATTTAAAAATTATTTATACAGCTATTAATGAAGAAATGGCATTAGTTGTTTTAGATAACTTTTCTGAAAAATGAAATCAAAAATATCCTCAAATTGCTAAATCATGAAAAAACAATTGAAATAATTTAATAATTTTTCTTGAATATCCTCAAGAATTTAGAAAAATTATTTATACAACTAATGCTATAGAATCTATTAATAACCAATTAAGAAAAGTCATTAAGAATAAAAAGATTTTTCCTAATGACTCATCAGTTTTTAAGATTTTCTATTTAGCATTTCAAAACATGGCTAAGAAATGAACGATGCCAATTCAGAATTGGGGTAGTGCAATTTCTCATTTAATGATAAAATTTGATGACAGAATGAATCTAAATTAAATTTTTAGAGACACAGTTAATTGTACAGTGCCAAACTTAAATAAATTCTTTATCCACTATTTGTTTTGGTAACCTTTTTGATAATATTAGCAATTTCATTTTCCATTTGTTTTAATTGGCGATTTGTTTCTTCTCGTTGTTTTGCTTCTACTTCTCTTACTATTTTATATAATTCTTCTTTATATTTATCTTCTAAACTTTTTAATCTTTTAAATGACATTGTTTCATCTGTTAACTTATTTTTTGATTCTATTATGTATTTGTTTACTTCTTCTTGACGTTTAGCTTTTAGATTTTTTAATTTTTGATCTACTTCTTCTGTTTGCTTAACATCTAAATCTGTTATTTGTTTTTTTAAATCCTCTTTACGAGTATTTTCTAATACATTTAATTTTTCATCTATTTCTTTTTTAGTATAAATAGCTGAAAAATCAAATATATTTGTTATCATTTTCTCACCCCTAAATTCTATAAGTGCATAGTGTATTCTTATTATACTTTGTATGCCCTATCCCATGTCAATAGTTATTTATAAAATTTACAAAAATTTAATATTTCAAACAAAAAAATAAAAAATACTAGTAACTGCTAAAAATGAAAAAACTACGTTTAGCGCTAAAAATAAAGCATCATAGAAACTAATAGAATTATATTAACATAGTATAGCTAAAAACTTAAATAAGTTCTTTATCTACTATTTTGTATTTGTAATCCTTTTGACAATATTAGTAAGTTCACTTTCCATTTGTTTTAATTGGCGATTTGTTTCTTCTCGTTGTTTTGCTTCTAATTCTCTTATTCGTTGATACAATTCTTCTTTATATTTATCTTCTAAACTTTTTAATCTTTTAATTATTTCATCTGCTTGTTTACTATCTAATTCCTTTAAAAGTTTTGCTATTTCTTGTTTATTCTTGCTATCAAAATCTCTTAATTTTCGATTTACTTCTTCTATTTGCTTAACATCTAAATCTGTTATTTGTTTTTTTAAATCCTCTTTACGAGTATTTTCTAATACATTTAATTTTTCATCTATTTCTTCTTTAGTATAAATTCACATAAGTTTCCTCTTTCTAACTTATTTTTCTTATATCCATTTGAGTAAGAAAAAATTTAGGATAAAATTACCATTAAAAGTCCTTTTGAACTAACTATATCTATATTCTAATCTCTATCTAGTTTTCTTATTTTTACAAAAATCATATTTAAAAAACTTGAAACTCTATTAAATAATAAAGCAATATAAGCAAATTTTTTAAAACCTACTTTATTTTTACTGTTTTCCACCTCAAAACTCTATAAATAGCATTACATTTTATATTATACTTTGTATGCCCTATCCCATGTCAATAGTTATTTATAAAATTTACAATATTTATTCTAATTACCACTTATAAACTTAATTATAAAAGTAATAAAATAATAAAATTTATTTGCTAATAAACTAATTTATCTTGCATTAATTCATTAAAAAATTAAATTTCCAAAAAAATTGTATCAGCATTGCTAACTTTTCTATTTAAAAAAAATAAAAACTCATATCTACTATGAACTTTTATTTCCCATTTAACTTTACTTATTTAATTTAAATTCATAAACATTACTATCAATTTTCTTAACATCAAAATTAAGAACATAAGCAACTCCACAAAGAAAATCAACTATTCTTCTACGATCACTAACAACAGCATTTTGTAAATCAACTTTAACTGGTTTTTGTAAAACTAATGTGTTAGCAATTACTTCAACATCTTCATAATTTTTTGGATTAAATTCTTTAGAAGCTAAAGATTGTGTTTTTAATTTTTCATTAGCATTATTAAACCTTCATCAAGCTACCACTATTCTACATCTTTTCTTTTTCTTAAAAAAGCAGGTAAGTCATCGTTATCTAGTAATGATTCAGAAATATCTTTTTCAACTTTATTTTCTTGAAAATTTTTAATTGAAGAACCTGAAGAAGTTGTAGCATTAAATTGATGAGTATTAGAATTCATAAAATCTAAAATATTTACCTTATTATTAGTACCAAAACTACCTGAACCAACTCTTTTATGTTCTTCAAAACCTGTTGCAATGACAGTAACAATCATAGCATCATTTAAATGCTCATTGATAGCAACACCAAAAATAATGTTAACTTCATTACCAGCAGCTTCTCTAACAACATCAACAGCAATATTAGCATCAATCAAAGTCATAGTTGTACCACCAGTAACATTTAAAATTAAATTTTTAGCTCCTTTAATTGTTACATCATCTAGTAATGGTGATGAAATAGCTTTTAATGCTGATTCTTTTGCTTTGTTTTCTCCTTTACCCATTCCAATACCAAATAAAGCACTACCTTTATTTTGTAAAATAGTTCTAACATCAGCGAAATCTAAATTTATTAATGCTGGAACAGCAATTAAATCAGTAATTGTTTGTACACCTTGTCTTAAAATATTATCAGCTTCTTTAAAGGAATCTTTTAAAGGGATATTACCAATAACATTCAATAATTTATCATTAGAAATAATAATAATCGCATCTACTTGCTTACGTAATTTTTCAATTCCCATTGCTGCATAAGCATTTCTTTGACGTCCTTCAAATTTAAAAGGTTTAGTAATAATAGCAATTGTTAGTGCTCCTGATTCTTTTGCAATTCTAGCAATAATATGTGCAGCTCCTGTACCAGTACCTCCACCCATACCAGCAGCAATAAAAACCATATCTGCTCCTTCTAGAACTTTTTTAATTTCTGTTTCACTTTCAATGGCTGCTTGCTGACCAATTTCTGGATTAGCTCCTGCACCTAAACCTTTAGATAATTCTTTTCCTAAAATAATGCGATTTTTTGCTTTTGATGCAGATAAAACTTGAGCATCAGTATTTGCTACATAAAATCCAACCCCTTGGACTCCTGCTTCAATCATTCGATTAACAGCATTATTCCCAGCTCCACCAACACCAATAACCTTAATTATTGCTACTTGTTCAAATTGTGCGGTGTTATCAAGTTCCATACTTTCCTCCTTGTTATTTATTATTTATCATTATAATGATAATTTAAATTTAAATGTGAATGATATTTATTCTCATTATTTTCCATTATTGTTTGACCAAAAAGATTTAAGTTTTCTTTAGTACTAATTGAAGATAATAAAATATTATTAAAAATATTTAAATTATGTTGATAACAAGAAGCACCAACTAATGCTACTCATTCATAATTATCAGCACCTAGAATACTACTTATATATGAAGCATTTTTTAACTTTTCAAAATTTTTCATATAGGTATTAAATCCTGGTAAGTTAATTGTTTGTCCAACAAAAACAATCTCAATATTAGGATTTGAAGCAACAATATCCTCTAAGAAATATTCAATATAATTAACAATTTCATCAATCATGTCTCTTACAATATCTTGTAATTCTAACTTACTTAAAGTAACAAATTTCTTAGTTTGAGAATCATAATATTTATCAACAATCAAATCACTTAAATAATTACTATTGATATTAACAACTTTTGTTAGATATTTTTCTGCTTTACTATAACTACAACGCATTTTATTCATTAGTGCTTGAATAATTTGGTTGTAACCAATTTTAATATTGTTGATTGCATATAACGCTGAATTAGAAAAAAGACTAACTTTAGTACTATTTAACCCTCAATCAATTAAAACCAAATTATTAAAACTATTTAAATTAAAAACTAAAGCAAATTGATCTAATGTTGCTGATAATAACTCACATTCTGCAAATTTTAAAACTGCTAATTGTGAATCATATATTGCTTTTGGTAAGGAATAAATTAAACTTTCAACAGAAATAATTTGTCCACGGGCATTTAAAGGTAATGAATTAGAAAAACCATTGTTATCAACTTTAAAATTATATGGTCTAGTTAAACAAATAACTTCATTGCTTTCAATAACAATATTTTTAGTCATCTCAATTACTTGATTTATATCACTATTAGTAACTTGATGATTTATTTCTTTAAAATCTAACATTGCTTGAGATTGATAAATTTTTAAATTATTTGAAGGTAAATTTAATGCAACTCTCACAATTTTAATTTTTAAAAGTTTATTAATTTTATCAATAATTGTTTTTAAAATTTTACCAGTAAATTCTGGATTAATAATAATGCCATTCTCAGCAAATTGTTCATTATCAATTATTTCTTTATAAAGAACTTGAATTTGATCGTTAACATATAAGTTAACCATAACCTTCAAATTAAAATCATCAATTTGGCAAACAACATATAATTCTTGATAATTCATTTTTTTTCCTTTCTAAAATTTAAGTTATTTTTTCTATAACCCTTAATTTAGCACTTCTAGCCCGTGGATTTTTAGTAATTTCTTTTAATGAAGGTAAAATTGGTTTTTTAGTAATAATTTTATAATTACTTTCTCAATTACTTTTATAAGGTAATTTCGCATAAATTTCACCTTGAGGATCTTGAATTGCTTGCATAAAAATATTCTTTACAATTCTATCTTCTAAGGAATGAAAACTAATAACTGCTATCCTTCCATGAATATTTAATAAATTTAAAGCTTGCAATAATGATAACTTAAGGTTATTTAATTCATTATTAACAGCTATTCGAATGGCTTGAAAAGTTTTTTTAGCTGGATGATGTGCTTTACTTAATTGCTTTGATGGTAAAGATTTCTTAATAATATTTGTTAATTGTTCAGTAGTATTAATTTGTTCACTACTACGAAAATTAACAATATTTCTAGCAATACTATTAGCATACTGCTCTTCACTATAAGTTTTAATAATATACTTTAAATCTTGATAACTATAAGTATTAACAATATCTCAAGCGGTTAATTTTTGACTTTGATCCATTCTCATATCTAATTTTGCTTTAGTTTTATAGCTAAATCCCCTACTTTCTTCATCTACCTGAGGTGATGAAATGCCCAAATCATAAATAATTCCATCAACTTTGGTGATACTTTTTTTTAATAACTCTTGTTTTAAATTAATAAAGTTATTTTGAATCAATTGATATTTATCATGATAATTTTTTAACATTTTTTTACTTTCATTAATTGCAGTTTGATCTAAATCAAAAGCATATAATTTTCCAGTTGTTAATTTTTCTAATATTGCTTTACTATGTCCAGCTCTGCCAAGAGTACAATCAACATAAACACCATCAGGTTTAATATTAAGTAAATCAATTGTTTCTTTTAACATTACGGGAATATGAACCAAATTTTTTTTCATATTTTTTAAAACTCTTTTAAAGTCATTGCAACTTCTTCTAATTTATCTTTTGTTTCTTCATTAAAAGATTTTCATTTTTCTTCTGATCAAACTTCTAATTTATTTGACATTCCAATAACAATAACTTTACTTTTAATCTGGCTTATTTCTATTAATGAAGTTGGGATTGTAACTCGACTTTTAGCATCTATAACTACTTTTTCAGAATTTGCAAAAATCTGCCTTGCTAAAATTCTACTTTCTTTTAAACCTTCAGATTGTTGTAAAATTTTTTCTTGCCATTTAACAAATTCATCAACAGTATAGATAACTAAACAACTCTCAAAACCCCGAGAAATAATAATATTTTCACTAACTTGAAAATATCAATGAAATTTAGAAGGAATACTTATTCGTTTCTTGGCATCTAAAGTTGTAGTGGCCTGTCCTAATATCATGTATTCACCCATACTTTCCCACTATCACCCATATTATATATATATTGCTATTAAAATGCAAAAAATTTACTTAATTTATATTCAAAACAAATACTTCTTAGCTTACTTAATTAGTTGATAAATTAAACACTTATGTCTGTAAAAATTTTTTCATATTTTAACCACCCTTCATTTATTATATATAATATGGCTATGAATGGTCATATTATACTTATTTATTAGTAATCAAGTAAGATAAAAGTAATTTTCCTTCATTATTTAAGAAGCAAATTTAATAAAATATTTTTATTTTTTAAAATCTACTTAAAATAAATATGCTATTATAATTATTATTGAGTATACATTTTAATGAAAAGGAAAAAATATATGAACAATAAAAAAATTCAAGAAGAAACACTAAGTAATATAGAAACCTTTGTTGCTGTCTACCAATATGCTTTAAAAAAAGGAAATAGTCCATTTTTAAAAACATTCTTAATGGGCCTAGCAGCAGGAGTATTTATTGGCATTGCTTATATTGGTTCAATATATGCAAGTCGTGGTCTAGCAGACACAGGAATTAAAAATATCGTTTTTGGTGCAGTATTTACTTTAGCTATTACAATGATTGTTTTTATTGGCGGAGAAATGTTTACTTCTAATTCAATGATGTTTCTATCAGTAATAAAAAAACAAATTAAAGTTACAAGAATGCTATGTAATTTACTAGTAGTTTTACTTGGTAACTTTATTGGTTGCTTTATTTTAGCTTTATTTACTTGATGATCTGGATTTTTAGATAACAAAGCTTTCCTACAAAATGCTTGAGATATTGTTAGCCATAAATTAACTTTACCTTGATGAAAAGTCTTTTTTAGTAGTATTATATGTAATTTCTTAGTTGCGGGATCAATTTATATTTCATGTTCAACTCGTTCTTCAACAGCAAAGTTTTTATTAATTTTCTTAGTTATTTTTGTTTTTGCTTTATCAGGTTTCTCTCACGTTGTTGCTAATTCTTATCTTTGAGGAATGATTCCCCTGTTTAATATCTATAATATTCCAACTAGTTTCAATGATTTCTTGCAATTTGGTTATCAAATTCAACTACCAACTCTTTTTGGTAACTTCCTTGGTGGAGGAATTTTACTTCCTGGAATGTACTACCTTGCGTTTAAAAAAGAATTACCAAAAACAATTATTGAACTTATTTAGATTATGGCAACAATCTTTGTATTGATAAAAATAGTTTTATTAATTTTGGCTGTTCTTTTTTAGACAGAAGAATAATGTTTGATTAAGCGCTAATGTTATAATTACTCCTGCTGTTAGCAAATATACCAAAAAATCTTATTGCTGCAAGAGTTCCATCTAGAGTATTAAAAAAATTAAGGAATAACTTTCTTTTTAGATACTTAAAAATATCAAAATTAGAAATATTAATTTTATCAGAAAAACAAATGATGGTTGAAAAAAACTAAGTTTATATATATGATACTTATTTTGAATGTGATAAGAAATTAAAAACTTAATATTAAAAAATATTAATTTAGTATATTCCATTTTAAAAGAAATAGAGTATAATATTATTATTAAATAAAGTTTAATGATTGAAATAGTTAATAGTTCGTTTTTATTCTTAATTTAATAGAAAAGTATATAAGGAGAAAAAAATGGATAATATTTCAAACACAAAATTTAAAGTTGGTGATACTATTGAAGTTGAAATTACAAATTTTGCAAATTTTGGTGTATTTAGTGATTGTGGCGATGGCTACAAAGGATTAATTCATGTTAGTAACATTGCTAATGAATATGTTAAAGATGCTAAAAATTATTTTTCAGTTAGTGAAAAAGTACAAGCTGAAATTATTAGTATTGATAATGACACCAAAAAAATTGGTTTAAGTACAAAGAAATTTGACTTAAAATCAAAAAATAAAAGTTTTAATAGTTCATACTCAAGAAATAAAAAATACAATAATAATTTTTAAAAAAAGTTAAGTTTATTAAAAATTATTTAAAAAGACCATAATGAACTTGTCAAAAAAATAAACAAGTAAAAAGTTTTAATTAAAGGAATGATTTAATCGATATTCGATTGAAATCATTCCTTTTAATTTTATTTAAGGTCTAAATTTATTATAGAATTCAGCAGTATATTTATATAAATTATTTTTAAGATCCTTTTTTAGACATTGTAAATTTTATTAATTCATAAAGTAATCATTTAATAACCATAAATTTCTTTAAAATGTAAAATAAATATTAAGGAGAATTATTTTATGAACAAAGTCATATCATTTTTAAGTACCTTAATTTTAAGTTCTACTTCCCTTTTAGCAGTTTCTGCTTGTAAAGCTAGATGCAGTAATCAACAAAATCAAGAAACTAAAGCAGAATTTGAAGAAATATCAAAAATTGAAATTAAAAAAACTAATACTAATCAATTTGCAATTCGCTTTTATAAAGAAAACGTTACCACAAAAAGTATTATCCCAAATAATTTCTGACATTTAACTGAGGATGACA
>JBOFXA010000050.1:0-1715 GCA_051653845.1 Spiroplasma sp.
AATTAATTCATTTAAAATTTTAAAATTATTAAACAAACTATAAAAATAAATCAATTTAAAACAATTGGCAAATAAATTTTTCATATTAAATATATTAATTTATCATGCCGAAAACAAGGTAAAGTTCCTCGAACTCAAATAAAAATAAAGCCAATAAATCTAACTTTCAAAAAAAAAATATAAGATAAAACTACTAAATTTCTCATTAAAAAAATTAAAACATACATTAATCTTATAAATAAAATTATCCTAATATCAAGCCCAAAAACCAACTCTCTCTTACCTTCTGAAAAATCTAAAGGAGTTCGATTACATTCAGCCAATATAGTAGTAAAAATGTATATTCAAAAAAACATCATAAAAATAAATATTATAATATATTTTTAAAAATAAATAAAATTTATCAAATTAAATCTATATATTAATAAAATTATACATAAAAATAAAAAAATTTTTTATTGAAATAATTTTACTAAAACTAAATTTAAACTTTAATATAATTTTAATTAATGACTAATAATCATACAACTTCAAATTAAATTATTAATTCTTAATCAAAATTTTATTGTAAATAAAATACTACAAATTTAAATTTTAATTTATTTATTTTTATATTAAATTTTAGTAATTCTAAAAACATTTTCCAATAACTTTTCTATATTACAACTTATCTCAATTATAATTTAATCTTACAAACAAGAATGACAAGCAATATATATTTGTCTAAAAATTTTAATCATTAATAAATATATTAAATTAATTAAATTTAAATCCAATTCAATTAAATGATTTTTCAAATTATTTATTATAATTATTAATTCTAATTAATGTAATTCATTATTAAACTTATTAACAAATTATATCTTGATTAAATATAAATTTAAATATAGAAGTTAAAACATTTTTAATTATTAAAAAATATTTTTATAACAACAATATACAAATTTTAAAATAAGCAAATTAAATTACAAAATGTCAACTATTAAACAATTTCCTCTAAATAAATTTAAATACCATCAAATTCTTTAATTTTCAAATTTTTAATTTTACTAATTTAATTTTTAAAAAATTTTTTTTTTGACGAATAATTATTATTAAAGAATATCTAATCCTAATCTAAATTTCCAATTTTTTTTAAAATTTAAAAAATAAGAAAAAATCTATTCTAATAATTTAATTTTACTTATTTAACCAAATTTTAAATTTTATCATGTATATATATACACAATTTTTTTTAAAAAAAAAAATTTAAATTAATATTTATTTTTATTAATCATTTAACCATAATTGCTGGCGCAATTTTAATTAAAAATTAATTTATATTACTAAAATTAAACTTATTTAAAATTAATTTTAAAATCAATTATTATACAAAATTAAATTATTATCATTTTAAAAAATTAATTATTTTTTATTTTGAAACATTAACAAATATTAAACTTTCTACTCTAAATTTTTTTTGAGAGACATAAAATTTTTATTTTTTTTATTAAACTCTGATACCCAAAATACAATAAATTAAATTTACTTTAAATAATTTTAAACTTATTTAAAAATTTTAAAAATTCAATAACTTTACTAATTTTCTATAAAAATAAAAAAATTTTTTATTGAAATAATTTTACTAAAACTAAATTTAAACTTTAATATAATTTTAATTAATGACTAATCATACATCTTCAAATCAAATTTTAATGTTATATTTAAAAATTTCA
>JBOFXA010000051.1:0-9715 GCA_051653845.1 Spiroplasma sp.
AACCCTAACATAAATAAATTATGCATATCATTATTTAGAACAATTCTTTTTGATTTTTTTACAGCTGTATGTAAAATATCTCAATTAACTGTAGCAGGATTAGTAATATTTAATTCTGTTAGTAAATTAGGATTTTGAACAGTATTAAAAACTAATAACAAATCACCTCAAAAATATGGCACTGCATATTGTGTCAAATTTTTTTCATTACCTTTTTCAGAACCACTAGTAATAGTGAATTTATAATTTTTCATCATTTCTGTTAGGGTTTGATTAATTTTAAAATCACTTAATTTTTTTGAATCAAATTCTAATTCTAGTAAACGATTTTCACTAGCTAATTGAGCAATCATATAGTCACTTGGTACCATTATATCATAATCGGTTGTAGCTAATTTAGCATACAATGTTTCATTATCTTCATATGTAGTGTATTTTACTTTAACATTATATTTATTTTCAAAATCTTTTAAAACTTTAGGAGAAATATATTCACCTCAATTAGCAACCGATAAGTCATAAGTATTACTTTTAATATAGAAAGCTAAAGTGCCACTAAAAACTCCCATAATTAAAAAACTAAGCAGGATTAATTTTCATGGTCAATGAAGGAAATGAAATTTTTCTCTCATCACCCTTGATTTTCTTTCTTTAATATGTTTTCTACTAATAATTTTCTTTTTAATTTGATGAACTCAAATTTGTTCTTTTGATAATTTTTTTTCTAATTGAATAATTTTTCTAGCAATTCTTTTATTTTTACTAACTAGATTTTCATAATAATTAATATAATAAAATTCTTCAACTTCTGAAATGGGATGAAGTCAAACATTTTTTTTTGATTTTCTTTTAACTATTTTAACTTTATTCAATAATAAATAATTTTTATTCAAATTTCTTTCTAATCAAATAATACGTTTGTCACGATAAGTTTCATTCATAATTCTTCCATTACGAGTACGAATTTGTTTTTTAATAATTTTATAAGCATTTCAAGAAATAACAATAACTGCAATGATAATAATGATAATTGTTGAAAAAGCATTAATATAAGGTTTAATTCTTTTTAAAGAATAGATATAAGTTGAAAGATTAGCAGAATTACCTCCTGTAAAATAAGAGATAATAAAATCATCAAAACTCATTGCAAAAGCAATGGCAGCACCAGCAATAATTGCTGGTTTAAGAATTGGAAAAACAACCTTTCTTAATGTATATCATGATGAAGCACCTAAATCTTGACTTGCTTCTAATTGTTCATTATTAATAGTTTTAATTTTTGGCAGAATAGTAACAATAACGTAAGGAATATTAAATGATATATGAGCTAAGATTAAAGTTACAATCCCAAAATTAAAAGCAAAAGCCATAAATAGTAACATTAAAGAAACAGCTGTAACAATGTCTGCATTTACTAAAGGAATATTTGTGATTCCTAAAGTTAAATTACGAGTTAATTTTCTAGTTTTACTTAAACCCAAAGCAGCAAATGTTCCAATAATTACTGATAAAAATGTTGAAATAAAAGCAACTAATAAAGTAACACTAAGTGATTGTCACAAAGCAGTTTGATTGAATAAATCAACATAAGCATGTCATCCTCAATCTTGAATGTTACGTATTGATGAACCGCTATTAAAAGAAAATATCATTAATACAGCAATTGGTAGATATAAAATTAAAAAAATAAAAGCTAAATAAGTATTCTGAAAAAACTTTTTCATTTTTTTACTCCCAAATCTTCTTTCCTGTTACTCAACGACCTAATAATTTTAATACTATGATAATAATTAAGACAATAATTCCCAAAATTACTGATATAGCTGCTCCAAGAGCAAAATTAGCCCCGCGATAGAAATAAGATTCAATAATATTAGAAATTAAAACAGTCTTACCACCACCAATATACTTAACAACAATCAAAGATGTCATAGCACTTAACATCATTAATATAAACCCTGAAAATACTCCTGGAAGAGAAAAACGAAATGTTACTCTTCAAAAAGTTTTAATTGATGAAGCACCTAAATCTTGACTTGCTTCTAAAAGATTTAGATCAGTTTTTTCTAAAGAATTATAAATAGGTAAAATCATAAATGGCAAAAACATATAAGTCATAGCAAGGATGATTCCAATTGGTGTACCAATTAGAACTTCTTCACCAAGAATTGAAAAGATAATTGATAAACCAATCGTTCTTAGTAACATGTTAATTCAAATTGGTAGAGTTACTAAAATTCAAACATTTTTAGCAACTAACTTACTAACTTTAAAAGCCATGATATAAGCAATAGGATAACCAATTAAACCAGCAAGAACAGTAGCAAAAAAACTATAAATAATTGAATTTATTAAAACCATAACAAAACTAGATTCAGAAAAAAAATCATTAAAGTTACCAAAAGTAAAACGAAAAATAAAAGCATTATTTGTAGCAACAATCAATGAATATAAAAGAACAATAAATAAAGGTAGAACAATTAAAAAAATCATCAAAAATATATATGGATAACTTAAACTAGTTCATGATTTAAATCGAAAATAAGTTGCTTTTGCTTTAATTTTAGTTTCAAATTTTTTCAATTTTCTCACTAATTTAGAATGTTTTTTTAAACTAATAGAATACTTTTTAGTAGAACTTTTTTTCTCTTTTTTGTTCTTTATTTCTTTTTTTTTCACTATTCTTCAATTTCCTTTCACATAACATGAATATCTTCAACATTTCATTTTAAGCTAACAATATCACCAATAGCAAAGTAATCAGTACTTTGAATTAATCATCATCGTTTCTTAACAACAACTAAAATCTCTCAAACAACACCTTTAAAAATAATACTCTTAACAACACCATTAAAAAATCCCTGATCTTCCTTATCTAAATCAATATCTTCGGGTCTAATAATAATATCAATATTTGTTTCATTATTACCAAAACCACTATCAACACATTTAAATTTTTTACTATCAAATTCAACTCAATTATCCTTTAAAAAAATACCATCTTCAATAACATTACTTCTACCAACAAATTGAGCTGTTCATTTATTTTCTGGTTCATTATAAATTTCTTGTGAACTACCTATTTGTTGAATTTGTCCATTATTCATCACAACAACGCGATCAGACATTGTAAAAGCTTCTTCTTGATCATGAGTAATAAAAATAAAAGTAATATCAACTTCTCTTTGAATTTTTTTTAGTTCTAATTGCATTTGTTGACGCAATTTTAAGTCTAAAGCAGCAAATGGCTCATCTAATAATAAAATTTTTGGATTTAAAACTAGAGCCCTTGCTACAGCTACTCTTTGCTTTTGACCTCCAGATAAATCATTAATATCTTTATCTTCAAAACCTTCTAATTTTACTAAATTTAAAGCTTTAGTAACTTCTTTTTTAATTTTATCTTTATTCATTTTCTTTAACTTCAAACCATAAGCAATATTATCAAAAACATTTAAGTGAGGAAATAAAGCATAACTTTGAAAAATTGTGTTCACTTGCCTTTTATGAATTGGAATTTTAATTAAATCTTTACCATTAAAAAGAATTTGTCCATTATTTGGTTTCTCAAACCCAGCAACTAAACGTAGTAATGTGGTTTTTCCACAACCACTAGGACCTAAAATTGTTAAAAATTCACCTTCATGAATATTTAAACTTATACCTTTTAAAATAACTTTTCCATCATACTCTTTTGAAACATTACGCAGTTCTAAAATATTATCAGCCATGAAATTTCTCCTTTAAAAGATTGGTGGGTTTGAAATTCATAGAATTTCACTATTTTTATTTGTTGGATTTTCTAAATAATGCTTTGCATTACCTTTGATATAAAATGATTCTGTTTCATCAATTTTACTATTTTGATTACCATAATGAACAATAACTTTCCCACTTAAAACATAACCAAAAATTTGTCCTTGAAATGGATTAATTATTTGAGAGGTGCCAAAAGATTTTAAAGTAATAATAATTGGTTCTAAATTTAATTTCTGAGCATTAGAAATTAATCACTTAACTTGATACTTTTCTTCATCTAAAATACTAACTTCATATCTTTTAAAAACAAATTTAGTTTCTTTTTCATTTTCATTAAAAAAAGCAGATAAATTGATATCATAAATATCTAAAATTGTAACTAAAGTATCAATACTGGGCGATGATAAATCATGTTCAAGTTGGCTAATAAAACCTTTAGACAAATCACAACGATCAGCTAATTCTTGCATAGTTAGATTATGCTTAATTCTTAAATTTTTTAATTTCTTACCAATTTTCATTTTTTTAATTTCCTTAAACTTAGTTTAGTTATTCTAAACATTTAGTTTTATAACAAATAAATTATACATAAAAAAACAAAAATAAATAAAAAATAATAAAAATTTTAAGATTAAAAAAAAGTAGCAAAATTATTTTGCTACTTCTTAATATTTTTTACTTTAAAAGATAATGATTAATAGTATGATAGACACCATGATTATCATTGTTAGGAGCTATTCATTCAGCATAAGTTTTAACTGCTTTATGAGCATTATCCATAACAACAGGATGACCAACAATTTCAAACATTGGTAAGTCATTAAAACTATCACCAATTGCTAAAGCATTTTTAATATCAATGTTCAAATACTTACATAACCAACTAATTGCTGTTCCTTTATTAATATTTTTATTACCAATTGAAAAAACATTAGTATGATACTGAACTATTGTTAAATCAGGAAATTCTATTTCAAATTCATTAATAAATTTTTTAATTTCTGAACTGTCTCAATAATGCTCTAAGATAACAAGAACTTTAGAAATTTGTTCTTTAATATCACTAAAAGAATTAATCTTAATAATCGAAAATTCTAAATGTTCTAACCACTTACCTCATTTAGAATATAAACGATTAACATACATACTATTAAGCGTACTAAAATTTAGTAATAATCCAGGATGATAATTTAATAATCATTTTGTTAATCTATTAGCTGTTTTTAGATTTAATTGCGATAAATAAATTCACTTATTATCTTTAAATGATCAAATTTCTGCACCATCATTACCAATAACATAGCCATGATATTTGTCAGCTTTAATCAATTTTGCCACTTTTAAAGCATTAGTACCATATCTACCTGTGTTGACAATAACAGCAATATTATTTTCTTGTACTTTTAAACAAGCGTTAATGTTATTTTGACTAATTTTTCCTCAACTATCTAATAAAGTACCATCAACATCAGTGAAAATTATTTTAACCATATAAACCTCATTTTCTTACTTATATAGCTTTTATTATAAACTAATTTCAGAAAAATAAAGAAATCTAAAATTAAGAATTTTAGATTTCTTTAGTAACTTAACAATAACTTAACATAATGAGTAACTGACCATCCAACTCAAAACTATTGTAACCATTAGGTAAAATAAATGAATCACCAAGTTTAATTGATATTCCATCAATTGTTCCTTGACCTTTTAAAACTGTAACTTGTAATCATTTTGCTTTTGGATAATTATAAGTTTTTTTTCCTTGATGAATAATTTTAACTAACTTAAAAAATTGATTATCAACTAAATAGTTATCATGAGAATTTGCTTGACTATTATCTCTATCAGGAACAACAATAATTTCTTTAGCTTCTTTTAAATGTAATAGTCTTTTCTTTCCACTATCATCAACTCGATTATAATCATATAAACGATAAGTAATATCTGATGATTGTTGTAATTCAAATACTAAAGTATTAGCTAATAAACCATGTATTTTTAAAGAAGGCACATAAATAAATTGATTTTTTTTAATTGGTAAATAATTTAATAACTGGTCAAATTTATTCTCATTTAATCATGACAGTAGTTGTTGTTTTGTTTTAGCATGATGACCATAAACTACTTTCTGATCATCATGACAATCAAGAATATATCAACATTCTGTCTTACCATAACTTTGATGATGTTCTCTTGCATATTGATTATCAGGATGTATTTGAACACTCAAATTATTATTAGCATCCAAAATTTTTGTTAATAAAGGGTACTCTTTTGTTGTAGGAAAACCAAATAATTGTGGTTGTTCTTGATATAATCTTTTCAAACTATAACCTTGAAATTGACCATTTAAAGCATAAGTCATCCCTTGTTCAAGAGCACTAATTAATCAAGCTTCACCAATTGAATCTTTTGGCAAGTCAAAATTAAATTGTTTCTTTAATCTTTGACTACCTCAAATTTTTTTAACAAAAGCTGGCTTTAAAAAAATAATTTCCTTTGAACTTGATTGATTCATTTTCATATTCCTTTTACTTAAATTTAATAAACTATATCATTTAAATTAATAGTTTAATGAAATATTTTTTCCTTAATTGCATAAATAAAATAAATATGAATAATACCTATTGGACAAGCAATCAGTACAAGAATTTTTTTTCTTCTTTATTTTAACTCATTAAGTTCTTCATAACTTCATTTTTATTTTTTGAATTAGTTAATACTTTTTGTACTTCAGATTTAATTATATTTTGAGCAACTTTTGAAAGCAATTCTAAGTGAGTATCACTAGCTTCATTTAGTGGCACAACTAACGCAATAATAATCTTAACAGGTTTACTATCTAAAGCATTTCATTCAACACCTTTATTTAAGCGAAGAAAAAAAATCCCTGGTTTTATAATATCATTACTTCTAGCATGGGGAATAGCAAAACCATCACCAAATCCAGTACTTGATTCTTTTTCTCTTTTATAAAAATCTTTAATTAATTTTCTTTCTTTTTTATTTTTAATAAAATTAAGTTTTTCTGCTACACTAGCGATTTTAATAAATATCTCTTTTTGAGAACCTTCATCAATATCAAAAAAAATCTGTTCCGGTGCTAAAATTTGTCTTTCTTCCATAGACACTCTTTCTCCTTATAATTTTAATTGTTTGTTTTTACCCTGCTTAATAACTAACTCAAAATCATTCATCCCTCAAATTTTAATTATAATTTAAAAAAATAAATTAATTTACTTTTTTATAATTTTGTTGGCTTTAGCACGGTTTTTTAAATATCAATCTTTTTTAGGTAATTTTAATAAATAAGTAACAATCAAGTCGTTAAAATATGTCATGGCAAAAAGTGGTGAAATTAAAATTTCCTTTTTTTCATATAATTCAGAAGAAATAATTGTAAAAATTCAATCAGCATAAGTATTTAATATTGAACTTTTTTGAGAAGTAATAACAACAATCGTTACTTGATTTTCTTTTGCTAATTGAACTGCCTTAATAATTGTTTCTGTTTTACCTAATAAAGAAAAAACAATTAAGATATCATTTTTTCTTAAAACAGAACAATGCATTAAAAGATTATCATCATCTTTATTCAAAGAAAATGCTTTTAATCCAAAACAATGTAATTTTGAAGCTAAATCTTCTGCTCCTAAACTAGATTGACCAATGCCAGTAATATAAATAACTGAATTATGCTTTTGATTAAGTCAAAAAATAAAATCTTCTAACTTATTATAGTCAATTGTTGAATCATTTAAATCTAACAATCTACGGTAAGTCTCTTTTAGAATTCGATGATCACCCAAAAATTCTTGATTTAAAGCTTTATAAGTAGTTTCTTCTGCAGCAATATTGATAATAAATTCTCGATAACCCTTAAAATTTAGTTTTTTAATTAAATTATAAACCACACTATAACCAACATTATTTGCTTTAGATAAAGTACTAACTGTTATATTATTCATATCCTGACTATTATTTGCAATATAATTGATAAGAATTTTTTCTTTCTTAGTAAAATTATCTTGTTCTTTTGATACCCGTACTCAAAAATTATTATATATAGTAGACATAATTTATCTCCCTTACTTAAAAAACCATCTTTCTCAGTTAATTGTTGCAAATTAATTTTCAAATTTATCTCCAATGTATAATGGTTGTAAATCTTCAAGTTTATTTATTAACTTAGTCTTTTTTTCTAAAATTAAAAAATTAGCAACAATATCAACCCCTTGATAATCATTAATTATAATATATCCTTGCAAATCTCCAATAATCCCTTTTTTAGCATCTTCAGTTACTAATTGTGTTCTAATGATTTCTTGGCCTTGGTCATAAACTGCTAGATAACTTTTATTATTATAGCCACTAATAATACTAATTGCTTTTTTTAAACCAACTTGTAATAATAAACTACTAATAACAAAAATTTTAATTCTTGGATTTAAAACTGACAAAGTTTTAGCAAAAGTAATCGCTACTCTAACACCTGTATAACTACCTGGTCCATTTGTAATTATTATTTCATCAATTGTTTTTAAAGAGATATTCAATTTCTTTAAAATTTCATCAATTGTTTTTAAAGCTAGTTCAGTTTGTTTTTGAAAGGCCGATTCTGAATAACTTTCTAAAACCTGATTATCTTTTGCAATAATAATTGTTAAGATGGCTCCTGATGAATCTAAATATAATTTGTACATTAATTACCTCCAATTCAAAGTTATAAAATTTTAATTTTACATTTGACATAAATTTATTAAATTTTCACTATATTATCAGTAAATTTTATGAACATAATTACACACTAATATTATACTAATTAAAATAATTTTTTACATTTAATTTAAAAAATGATAAAATAACTATCACGGAATCTAAATATTAGTAGCAGCTAACTTTCCTCCTTTTAATTTATAAAAAGGAGTAACAAAAATATGCAATTAAAAAATAGTAATGTCAAAAATTCTTTAATCTTAACACTAATTTTATTAACACTTAGTATTACTTTAGTGGCCTTAATTACAGAATTTATTAGTTCAGTACTTGATACTACAACTATTACTGGAATAATTAAAAATGATCATAATTTATGAGCTCCTATGGGCCCATGAGCAAAAATCTGAGAAACATTATCAAGTTTTACAACACAAAGTAATATTTTGGTTTTAATATTTTTCTCTTTAATTTTAGTAAATCATTTATCAAAAACAAAAATTAAATGAATTAATAACAATTTTAGTTTAGCTATAACTATTTATATTAGTATTACTTTAATTATATTTTGAACAACTTTATTTAAACCCATGCTTGAAACAACTAACTTTCAATCAACTTTTGGTCTTATTAATTTTATTAACACTTTTTTATTACATTTATTTACACCAATTATTACTATTATCTTTTATTTATTAACTGCAGGTGACAAAAAGTTACTAATAAAACCAACAAGTACTAAAGTACTACCAATAATTATTAGTTACATGTTTATTTATCTAGCTTATGTTTTAATTAAGGGTACTTTTGTTGGTGAAATTAAAATGAAAGCAGGAAATGCTTTTATTGATTATTCTTATCCATATTTTTTCTTAAATATTAAAACAAACCTTAATTCTTTCTTTATTTACTTTTTTATTATTTTATTTCTCTTCTTTCTTCTTTTTGCTATCTATTATACTTACAACAACTGAAAATATCAAAAAGAGTTAGGTCAAACATTTACAAATAAAAAAGAATTACTTAAAGCAATATTATTCTAAGAGATGAATTATAATTATAAGTGTAACGATATATGAAATTTTTCATATATCGTTGTTTTATTTTAAAATAAAAACAGACAACCCTTAAACCGACTAAAGCTAGAAAGGATGTCCTTATGACTAATT
This sequence comes from Spiroplasma sp., assembly GCA_051653845.1. Lineage (GTDB taxonomy): Bacteria > Bacillota_I > Bacilli_A > Mycoplasmatales > VBWQ01 > Spiroplasma_D. The sequence goes on from JBOFXA010000051.1 coordinate 9,645, forward strand.
ATAAACAATTACAATCAAAAGAGCGACATTTAATTGATTATTTATTAAATCAAGAAAGTAAATCTATCTCA
>JBOFXA010000052.1:0-7675 GCA_051653845.1 Spiroplasma sp.
AAAAGTTATTAATAATACACACTATAATCCTGATACTGTCATTGATTTATCCAAAATTAAATTTCAAAATCAAAGATGAAATTTTAGTGAGTTTAGTGTTGATCAATTAAAAACATGAATTTTAGAAGATATTGAAAAAACTTTTGTAGCTAATAAAATTGATTTAAAATATCTTGATGATTATGGTGTTAAACCATTAGATGATGAAACTTTACAACAATTTATTAAAAGTGAAAATCTTGTTAGTTTAACAATAACTATTTATTCGCAAGATGATTCAATGAAAACAAAAGGTTATACAACTTTAGAATTAATTAATGATCCAGATGGAGAAATTGCACCACCCGAACCACCAAATCCAGACCCCGATCCAAAGCCATTACCACCTGATGGCAATAGTTGAATAGCTAAGAAAACAAATTTAATTATTATGTCAATTGTTGCTATATTAATAATTTCTGCATCAGGAATTGGTATATTTTTTAAATATCGATTAAAAAAAGGAATTGGAGGCAAGAAACTTAAAAAAGTCAAAAACAATCAATAATTTTGATATTATTTAATTAAGTATATTTAAATTTATAATTTGTATTATAAAAAGGCGGGAAAAGAATATGAAATATTGTGAATATCAAGTTTTAAATATTGATAAAGTTTCTTGTTCAGAACTAGGCATTAATGATGAGTTTTTTAATTCATTAAGACAAGATTATCCAGAATTTAATATTTGATTTAGTAAAAAGCAGAAAAATAATGAAATCGCATATGTATATAAAGATATTAATAATAAAATTCAAGGATTTTTGTATTTAAAATTAGAATACCAAAATGAAAAATATGATTTTAAACCTTTGTTTACTCCAAGAACTAGACTAAAAATTGGAACTTTTAAAATAACAGAAACTGGCCATAAAATGGGCGAAAGATTTTTAAAGATTATTTTTGATAATGCATTAATTAATAAAGTAGATGAAATTTATGTTACATTATTTGAAAATAATGAGGATAAATTGAAGTTAAGAAAACTTTTAGAAAGATATGGATTTAATTATTGAGGGCAAAAAGAAAATCAAGAAAAAATTTACATGAAAAAAATGATGTTTGATGATAATCTTGATATAGTTAAAAACTATCCTTTAGTAAACTTTGAAAAAGTTTCATATTTTTTATTACCAATAAAGCCTGAATATCACACAAATTTATTACCAGATTGTATCTTGAGAACTGAAGCTCCTAAAAATTTTAAACAAAATTTATCATGACAAAATGCTATTGAAAAATCATATGTAGGTGATAATCTTTACGAAAGAAATATTAAAAAAGGTGATATAATCCTATTTTATAGAACTAATGATTCGCCTGGTAGTTCTTATGCAAGATTTAGAAGTGTATTAACAGGAATTGGTATATTTTTAGAAAAAAAACCATTAAATTTAAATGATCCAAATTTAAAATCTTTACTTAGTCGTTCAGTTCTTAATGCTGAACAAGTCAAAACTTATAAAAATCCAAATTATTTAAAGTTTTTATTCTTAGGAAATTTTAGCAATAGAATAACTTTAGGAACTTTAAGAGATGAATTGAATTTATTTAAAGGACCAGAATTATGAGGTCCAAGAGGATTACATAGAATAACCCCAGAACAATTTAATTTTATTCTTAAGAAAACTAATTATTTGAATAAATAAGGAAATTGAGGAATTATGAAACAAGCCATTTTATTATCGATACATCCAGAGTACGTAAAAAAAATAATTTCTGGTGAAAAGAAGTTTGAATTTAGAAAAGTAAAAACAAGAAAATACCAACCTAATAAAATTTTTATATATTCAACTGCACCAGATTCATTTATTATCGCTGAAGCTGATATTACTGAAATTTTGGAAGAACATCCTGATAAAATATGAAATAAAACTAAAAAATATGCGGGTATTAATTATCACTTTTTTATTGAATATTATAAAAATAAAGATAAAGCAATAGCATATAGACTTGAAAATGTTAGAGAATTTGATAGTCCTAAAACATTAAATGATTTAGGAATAAAAGCAGCACCTCAATCTTTTATTTATTTGGATAATAAAAAAGTTAAAAAGATTAGAAAATAAAACAATTAATAAAAAACGATTTCATAGTGGCTTAAATTGGCACGATAAATTTGTTTTCCATAAAATAATATTCTTAATTAATTTCCTTGCTCTATTGCCTTAAAAACAAGATTATTTTTAATATTATAAAATTAAAGAAATTTAAGAACTACAAATTTCATATTTGTAGTTCTTTTTATTTTAGAAAGGATAAAATTATGAGTTGTGAAAAGATTCCCAATGGAGTTGATAATGCTGCTTGTCATTATTGTTTCTATGGATTACTTTGTAATAATTCCGAATGTGAATGTTGCAAAAGTGAAGAAACAAATTATACTTAATTTATAAGTAACCAAGTTTTTATAAAGGGAAAAGTAATGAATAAAAACGATGATATTAATTCAGCTAAACAATTGGCTCAGTTAATGAAATGAGAAAAAAGCCAAAAAACTATGGATAATGTTAAAAAAAATATTGATGATTATAATGCAAAACAGCATAGAGCATCACAAATAAAAGAACAAAAAAATCAAGCAAAAGAAATAAAACAAATAAATAATAAACTAGAAAATTTAGAAATTGAAAAAAAGAGTTTTGATTTTTTTTATGAAAAATTTATTAAAAGTTGTAAAGATAATTTCGAAACGGCTATTACTAGTTATGATAACTCTAAATTAAATTTTCTTATTAATCATTATCAATTAATAGAATGTAATAAAGATTCCATGTCTTTCATTAACAGTGATAAGTTAGAAAATGAAAATAGATTAGTTGAAACAGAATTGCGTATTACTGATAAAGGTAGAAAATTTAGAGAATATATTTTACAACATCAAATGGAAAATCAATTGTTAGAAGCATACAAATCCTTTTCAAAAAATGAAACTAATTTACCTGTTAACTCAAAATGAATTTTTATTGGCATGTCTTATAATGAAAACTTTTCTGAAAGAGAAAGAATGATTACAGAAGCAATAGAAGAAATGGGTTTTGAACCAAAACTAGCTAAAACAACAATTAAACCTAGCAACTTTACTATTGATAGCAAAATGATTGAACTTATGAATCAGTCAAAATATGGAATTTTTGATATATCTCATGTAAAAGATAATTATCCAAATATAGGAGCAGTTTATGAAGGTGGTTATATGGATGGGGCAGGAAAAGAATTAATAATGATTTGTAAAGATACAGATATAAATAAATTACATTTTGATTTAAGAAATAAAGATATATTAAAATTTGATACAGAAACAAATTTAAAAGAAAAATTAAAAGAAAGAATACAAAAGTTATGACTTAGTTAAATTAATATTAATAAAAATTTAATAAACATTAAAGATTGTAAATATAAAATTTACAATCTTTTTTTATTTTAGAAAGGAAGTTTATGTTAAAAGTACTGGAATTATTTGGCGGAATTGGTGCCCCGAGACAAGCATTAGAAAATCTTGGAGTGAAATATAAAATTATTGATTATGTCAAATGGTGACCTTGGGCTGTTAAAGCTTATAATCAAATGTTTGATAATAACTATAAACCTGAAGATGTTAAAGATTGAAATTTAAATATTGATTTATTATTTCATGGATCACCTTGCCAAGATTGAAGTAATGCAGGGGGTAGAGATTTAACTAAAGGTAGAAGTTTATTATATTTAAGAACTTTAGAAATTATTGAGAAAGAATTACATCCAAAACCAAAATATATTGTTTGAGAAAATGTTCCTGGGTTAATTAGTAAGAAATTTAAACCTTACTTTCAATATTACTTAAATAAACTAACAGAATTTGGTTATACAAACTATTGGAAAGTTTTAAATGCCAAAGATTTTGGTTTACCACAATCAAGGAATCGTGTTTTTGTTGTTTCAATTCGTAATGATATTAAACAAGAATTTAATTTTGAAAATTTGAAAACAAAACCAATGAAACCATTATTAGAGTTTATTGATATTTAATGAAGCTAATCCTAGTTATTTTATTAAATCAGAATCAATGAAGAAAGCTGTTGAATTAGGAAAAATTAAAATTATTGGCAATCTGGCAGATTGTATCACTACAAAACAAGATCGATGACATAATGCTGGAGTTCTAGCATTTCCATTAAAAATTAATAAGTTTAAAGACGGAAAAGTTAAAATCAAAAATTTAACAACGTTTAATAGTGATAATTATGTTACTTTAATTAATCAAGAAAATGCAGTAACTAAAACTTTACAAGCAAATAATCGCTGTAAGATAGCTGTTCCAATTGAAGATAATGGTTTTAACGAAAATGGTAAAACAAATATTAGTTTAAATAATTACATTCAAGAAAGTTATACATATAACATTGCTAATCCTAAAACAATTATTGGAACAATTACAACTAATATTAAATCAAGCAAATTAGCAATTCCGATTAAAAATGAATACTTAAAAATTGAAAAAATTAAAGATTTTACTAATTTCTTTACTTTACCCCGATCTAGTGATGGGCAATTAATTAATGGAGCTTGGAATCGTTATTGGAAGATAACAAATGCCAAAGCATATGTTGGTACAGTTGCAGCAACTAATCCTATTAAGTTGGCAATTCCGATATTAGAAGTTAATAAAGATTATGATTATCGCATGTCAGATGGAACGAAAAGACCAATTGGCAAAATTAATAAAGAAGGAAAAACTACTATTCCTATTACGAATAATCATACTGCTAATAAATTTGGAGTATCAGTTGTTCCTACTATTACCACAAGTGGTACTACTAAAGTTGCTTTACCAGCAATCAAACCAATCCCTGGGATTCCAATTTTTATTATTGAAGGAAAACCTTATCATTTAAGAGTTCTTACTGAACAAGAAACATTTTTATTACAAGGATTTCCAATTGAAACTTTTAATAAAATTGATGGCATAGCAAAATCTCACCTTTATCACATGGCTGGTAATAGTATCCCAGTCCCTGTCTTAGAATCTTTATTTGTTGAGTTATTTCCATGATTATTTAAAACAACAAAGAAGGAGGACAACTAATGCAATTTCTTAGTCCATTAACATGACCAGGTGGGAAAGGCAAATATGGAGTACCTATTTTATGAAATACTTGCCAAAAGAAAAATTACTAACTTATGTTGAACCATTCATGGGTGGTGCTAGTTTTGGCTTAAGATTACTTTATGATAAAAGAATTATTAAGCAAGCTATTTTTAATGACATTGATTCAGATTTAATAAAATTTTGAAATGATGTTCAAAATGGATCAATAGTTAAAGATTATCCTGATATAGACAATTTAACGATTGAAACAGCGAAAAATTTATATAACAAAATTATTAAGCAAGGTTTTACTAAAGGATGAGAATTTCTTTTTGTAAATCGTTTAAGTTGATGCGGGATTATAAGATCTGGTTTTAATCAAGATCGTTGAAATAAAGGTTATTCAAATTGTTTAAATCGAGTGATTCTTTCTAAAAATTTATTAAATTCAATTTCAACTAAAATTTATAATTCAGATTATCAAGAAATAATGAAAAAGTATGATAGTAAACATACTTTTTTTTATTTAGATCCACCATATTTTAATGTTTCAAAGAAAATCTATATTCATGAATCTTTTGATTTTCAAAAACTAGCTAATTTTTTAAAGACTATCAAAGGTAAATTTATTTTAAGTTTAAATGATAAACCCGAAGTTCATGAGTGATTTAAGGATTTTAATATTTATAAACATCAATGATTGCATACAATGCGAAATTTTAATAATCAATCAAAAACTGGTTATGAATTGATCATAACAAATTATCAACCTAATTTTTATCAACAAGAAATTTTAGCAATTTAAAAAAAGAAAGAGGTGTAATATGAAAAACTTAATCCCAAAATCAATTAATAAAAGTAAATTAACAATTTGAAGAAACCTTGGCCTAGTTGATATTTTAATTATTGGCGGTTGATTTGCTTTAAGTGGCATGTTTGTTTTTGGCTTGCCACTAACAAATTGACAGAAAATCTTAGCTAACTTTTTACTAGCTATTTTTGCCATTCCTTTAATTATTCCAATGCAACCAGGAATCAAAGGATGAAATTCCATTATTTTATGATTTAAACATTTATCAATGATTAAAAAATATCAAAAAAATACTCGTAATGATACTAGTTTATTAGTTCCTTATGATAAAGTAGTTGGCGAATATTTTATTCAAACCCAAAGAATTAATGGTAAGAAAAATTTAGTTGCAGCGCTTAGTGTTAAAGGATTTGATATAACTTTGTTAAATCTTGAAGAACAAGAGCTAAGATTAAAAGACTTACAAGATGCTTTAAAATTTGCTAATTTTCCCATGACATTTTTAAAATTAGAAACACCATTAGAATTTAAAAAAAGTATTACTTATTATTGTCAACAAATGAGAAAATTAACTAAATCATATCAAACCCAAAAACTAACTTTAGCAGCATACCAAGCAAGGAAAAAACAAATTAAATCATTAATTGCGATGTTAGAAAAAGATTTAGTTCTACAAGAAGAAGGAATTAAAACTAAAAAGATTTTTTACATTTTTATTTATGGTAAAAATGAAGCAGAATTATTAGAGAATATTAATCTTTTAGAAAATAAATTGATTAATGGTAATTTTATTTGTGAACAAGTAACAAATTATGAAATGGTTCAAACATTACATTTAATTTGAAATCCTTATGCTGATTTAATTACTAAAGAGCAATTTCAAGCTAAGAAAAATAATCTTAGTGAAATATTATCGTTTGAAGATTTTCAGTTACATAAAACATCTTTCACAGCTAATAAGATTCACTATGGCATTAATGGTATTTATGATTACCCATTATTAGTTAGCGATTTATGAGGTGCTGCTTTAGCATGTAATGAACAAACAGTCATTTGAAATATTAATCCCTTAAATCATCAACAAATGAAACTATTTTTAAATAAAGCCTTAAATAATGCTTTTACTAAACAATTTATGACTAAATCACATATTAATCGTAGTGAAAACAATTATGAAATTGAAGCATATCAACAATTTGTTGAAGATATAAACGGTGCTAATGAAGTTATCAAGAATGTTAATATTCTATTTTTAAGTTATGGTACTGATGTTAAAGTTTTAAAACAAATGCAAGCAAGGCTAAAGAAATCTTTACAGGAATTAGATATGAAAATTAATCCCTTACAATATTGACAATTAGAAGCTTTTAATGCTTTCCTACCAAAAAATTATGATCCATTAATGATGAAAATTGGCAGAGAAATCCCATGTGCTACGATTGCTGCTGCTTTCCCCTTTATGACGGGTGGTTTAAATGATGAGAAGGAATGTATCTTGGCCAAAATAATCTTGGTGATACAATCCTATTTGACCCGTTTAAATTAGATCATAAACGTAAAAATCATAATCAAATTATTATTGGCACTAGTGGTTCAGGTAAGTCATTTACAACTAAGAAAATGATTGCTTTTCACTTAAATATAGGTCGCAATGTGATTGTGATTGATCCAGAAAGAGAATATCAGAATTTAGCTACTTACTATCATGGCCAATGAATTGATACTGGTGATGCTTCAAAAGGAAAGATTAATCCGTT